>JAJZDO010000676.1 GCA_021805955.1 Acidobacteriota bacterium | reverse complement strand
ATTGTTTCTCCCAAAATTTCCAATGGATCGGCCAGGACACAGCCACAATCGATGCGCCATAAGCGATGGCCGTTATATACCCCACTGCCCCATGCGCAGCCGCTATGCCACTCACCTTCTGTCCCTTATTCTCCTGGTTGTAAGCCATGACCCCTAGGATCGGCGTCAGGATCATTCCCGGACCGTGGACCCACTCCAGGTCGCGGTGCAGGCGTATGGCGCCTTTGGGTTTGACCCCTGGAATCTTCGGCGCAAACATGGCATAGTAGGCCGTCGTGAAATACAGGCCCGTGGTCAGGCCGCCAAGCGCGATGTGGAGATCGAGATTTGCCGCGGTGGGTTGCGTAAGCGTCTGACCGTTCTTGCCCTTCACCTTCGCCTGGGGTCCGGAGATCAAGGTCAAAGCCATCGGGACCGCTGTAATCAACCCCAGCGTCTGATGGACCTTCAGCATGTGCGTCCGTTTGTTCAGCAGCGCCTGCTGCTGTGCGCTCCCCTGCGTCTGCGTGGCTGAAAAACCCAAATCCCCCAGCGAAGGCGCGCTTCCCGGCTTGGTCTGGTCCTGTTGAGTTTGTGGGGCTTTGGCATCTCCCGCTGGAGGCTTCTGCGGAGTCGCCTGCGCTGGCGCATTGTTCTGGCTCGGAACGGTAGGCAGGCCAAGGTCCGCGAGCGATGGGACAGAATCGCTGCTGGAAGACGCCAACATCGGGTTGTTCGACGAAGTTGCCGATGGATCGGAAGCGGCTTGACCGAATGCCAGTAATGACGCACTGAGCAGGCAGGAACAAGTGAGGGCCATCGTCCCCGCGCGAATGGTTTTCACGACACCGTGCCTCCACAAGCTGAAGAACCAATTCTATCGCGAAATTACTTGCGTCCGATCAAACTGCAGAGCCGTAGATATTGAATGAGTCAAAAGGGACGCACTTGCGGTTAGGGTAGCTGAAATTTGGCGCTACAGGTGACAAGAAAATTTCATGTCATAAGCGACTGCGTGGATGAGTGCATTCAGCCGCTGCAGCATCTACGCCCGCGTGATGAGCCGGAACAAGAGATGAATCAGCGTGAGCACGATCGCACCGAGAAATGCGGCCAGAAAGCCGTGGATGTGGAACCCCGGCACGAAGGCGCTGGCCAGCAGCAGAATGATCGCGTTGATGACCAGAAAGAAAAGTCCCAGCGTCAAAATCCCCAGCGGCAGCGTAAGGAGTTTGAGCAGAAAACCCAGCGTCGCATTGAGAAACCCAACGACCAGAGACGCGATCAAAGCGCTGCCGAAACTGGCAATCTCAAAACCGGGAACGAGGCGGGACACGATGATGAGCGCGATGGCGCTGAACAGCCACATCAACAAAAGCTGGATCATAGACCGAGAGCATAACTGGAATACCCCAGCGGTGTCCAGAGATTTTCGATGCGCAGATCAATGCCATACAACATGGAAAATACCTACCGACTGTCAGGCCGGCCGACAGATTAGGACGATTCGGACCCGTGAGGCACCGGAATCCAGCGCTATAATCGCCGTGATGGGCGGCCCTCCTTCACCTTATCGGGCGCACCGGTGCAGGTTTCACCCGGACCGGCGGGAGCCCTATCTCCGTCTCAATTCCGTCAATGTTTTCGTCCACGATCAGCAGCGAAGGATCGACGACGCGGAAGGGCGGCGGGTGGAAAAGGTGCTGGTGAGCGGCTTCGGCACTCCGCAGGCGACGACCACGGTGGAGGACGAGTATCTGCTGGGGCTGGACGGCGAGCAGGTCGCGGTGCTGGGCGCGGCCGGGAACTGGTTGTGGACCAACGTGTACGCGGGCGGCAACGCGCTGGCCACCTACGACAATACGGGCACCCACTTCACCCTGGCGGACTGGCTGGGAACCAAGCGCATGGAGTTGAACGTGACCGGACCCTCGGCGGTGTCTGCGGGGGAGCAATGCCAGAGCCTGCCCTATGGAGACGGATTGAATTGCAGCGGAAGCGACGTGAATCACCTGCACTATACCGGCAAACAACGCGACACCGAATCTACCAACGACTACTTCAACGCCAGATATTATGCCAGCAACATCGCTGCCCGGTTCCTGACTCCCGACCCCTACAACGGCAGCTACGACCCGAACAACCCGCAAAGCTTCAACCGCTACATGTATGTGAATGGGAATCCGTTGGAGTTTACCGATCCCAGCGGATTAGCTGGCGCGGGCGTGCTGACGGGAATCGGCGGAAATCTTTGTTTGGGGGCCGGTCCTGGGCCGGCTGGCGCCAAGTTTAACTTCTGCGATCCACTTATTTCCGCGATCTCGGTTGGACTCTTTGGTACAAGCGCCTACGTTCCGTTTTTCTCCTTTGCGGTTACATTGGGTTGCAGCTTTGCGCCTTCGTCGGATACCACGTCGTCCCTATGTGGTCAATCAGGATGGACTTCCGCTGTATTCACGGGGAATGACAAATGGGTAGGTACAGCGATCAACGATGCGGTTGCTACTGTCGGCTTGGTGGACGCGCTGGCTATTCCTGGCGCCGCTGCTGCGGCGGGTTATACATCCTCATTTGCTTATCTCACTTCGTGCATCACTGGGCCTACCGATCCTGTATGCGATGTCGCCATTGCCTTAGTTGTATACACCGCGCTCAACGATCTCTTCTCTGTCTTCTGGGATTTATTTGGCGGCAGTGGTCCTCAGTTCACGGGCAGCTTGCTGCCAAGACCATCAGACCTTGGCGGCCTTGGAACAGCGCCCATCGGCATACCGAACCAAAATCTAAGCATTACGGGTATTCTCGGCCAGCCAGCGCATAGCTCCGTGTCCTCTCCCTGAATGAACATTCCATGAAGATCATCCCTCAGTCTGGTATGCCGACTAATGGATGGCTTCGCCATGATCAAACC
This sequence comes from Acidobacteriota bacterium, assembly GCA_021805955.1. The sequence goes on along the minus strand of JAJZDO010000676.1, from coordinate 29 downwards.
CTCCGCATAGTATTGATCTACCTTTCGTA
>JAJZDO010000672.1 GCA_021805955.1 Acidobacteriota bacterium | reverse complement strand
CCACGGCAAACTCAAGCACTCCATCCGAAGTGTTGAAAACCTCTACCTTTTGCCCACGGATATCTTCCGGGTCAATGGGGTTGCCCGAGGTGATGGGCTGATTCAGTTCCAGCGTTGCCCGCGCAAAACGCAATCCGCTGGCCGACCGCGCAAGTACCGGCCACACACTTGTCGCTGGAATATTGACATGCCACAATACGCTTTTTGTCGCCCGCGAAAGCATCACCAGCGCACGCGACCCGTCATCACCGCATGGCGTAGCCAGCAGCAATCCGGGCGCAATCGGTTCCAGCGGTGGCAGGCACACCGACTCAACCTGCCAGTAAGGCATTCCGCGCCCCTGCATGTCGGAGTAACTGATCATCCAATTCAACCCGTCAGCACGCTGAATCTGGTAGTAGCCGTTTTCGCTGAGCGGCAAGTGAATCACTCCTTCCGTATGGCTGAACAGCACCACCTTGCGCGTTGCCAAGTCCAGGACACGCACTAAATAATCTGTCTGCGCCGACTCGGCCATCGCTCCCGACGCACTCAGCAGGCTTGGCTTTTTCTTGATTGGCAGTGTGGATTGCTCCTCGGTATCCGCCACCAGATAGTGGTCGAGCGGATCTGTCTCAATCGTGTCGATCGGCCCAGGAAAACGCAAGAACGGCTGGAGGCGAAGCGAGGCATCGCCGATCCGAAGCAGATTCCCATCTCTCAGCAGGAAACGACCGTCCCCCAGCATCCATAGGTAGCGATCCGTATCGTGGAGCGTCCAGATATCTTCAGCCTGCGACTGCCCGGTAGAAACCTGCACCACCACCGCGCGAATATGTCGCTCATACGGGGGAATTTTCCCGCCGGTGACTGGCCTGGGAATCAACCCCGGTACGCGAAAGGTGATCAGTACATGATCCTCGTCCAGAAAATCCAGCGACATCTGCGTAATGTGATGTGTGAGATAGTGCGCGGCCGGAGGCGCAAAGCCCAGCGGTGCCACGGGAATCGTGTGGGCCGCCAGCAATAATGTTCGATCCTGCGACTGCGTTTTCTTTTTCTTTTTCTTATTTTTTTTCTGGAAGGTGGGAGTCTGTGCGGCTTGTGGCACCAGCAGATTCGGATCCAATTGCGGAGGGGACTGCGCGCGCGTATCCGAACCAACCAAGCACACAGCCGCCAGGCAGAGAAGCGCCGTCAATTGTCGGGTCATCCGCATACCAGTTTGTATTCTCGCCGATTTCCTTCCGTTTTGTGCAGAGAACCCGACGGAAGCAAATGGTAGAACTAAAACAGAGTCTATGGAAAGCAGACAAGCGCAAAAAAAAATCTCGATCAGCGAACAGGGGACTGCATCCGCAGTTGTACAGGTGCGCTGGCTTGGCTACGCAGCCTGCGCCGCTGCAGGCTGCCTCTGGGGAACCGGATTCTACTTCGGCAAAATCGCCTTGCGCGAGATGAGCGTTGGCCATATGGTGCTCTACCGCTTCCTTTTTGCCTGTGTCGGCATGCTACCCGCTGCATTTTTCAGCCGCAATCGCCGGCCCTGGCGACGCGTCGAGACTCGCATCCTTCTGCTTTCCGCGATGCTCGGCATCCCCATCCAGTTTCTGCTCCAGTTCCACGGACTTGCTCTGACCACGGTCAGCCACGCAGCGCTCATGGTGGGCACCATGCCTGTCCTGCTCGCCGTCGCCGCTGCCATCTTTCTGGGTGAAAGGCTGGACTGGATCGGCTGGCTGGCTTTGGCTGCTTCTACCGTCGGCGTCGGCTGCATCGTCCTCGGCGGACATCCTGCTTCCTCCTCGGGTGCGCGTCCTACGCTCATCGGTGACTTGCTGGTCGTCGTCTCACTCGCCATCGCCCTGGGCTGGGTACTCATGAACAAGCGTCTGATGGATGTGCACAGTCCGCTTGCCGTCAGCGCATGGAGCATTCTCGCGGGCACCGCCATGCTGGCCGCATGGGTATTTGCTTTCGATGGACCGCCGCCCGTGCGCCAAGTCAGCCTCAGCGTCTGGTTGGCGCTGGCCGCCAGCGGACTGCTATGCACCGCCACCACCACCTTTCTCTGGAACTGGGGCATCCATCACGTCCCCGCCTCACGCGCGGGCGTCTTCCTCAACATTGAGCCGGCCCTTGGCTCTTACCTTGGCGTGCGCCTGCTCGGCGACCGTCTTGGCCCACTTGCCTGGGTCGGCGGAGCACTCATCCTCGCCGCCGCCATCGCCCTCACCACACTTGGCCATCCCCCACTCGAACCTGAAGTTTTACTGGAATAATTCTGAAAAATTCTGCTCGATCCTGGCTTTTCACAATTTCCGCTGTACCCACTTCCCACTGCGGGAAAACGAGACCGGACATTTTGATATAAAGGATTGCTAGCGTAAATCAATTTGCCGATAACGCATGAAGTGTCGTCATCCCCCGACGGCCTGTCGGAGGTTTTTGTTTTGTCCTTGATGTGGAGTTACACCTGTTCTGTTGGCATCGAAGCCATGGACGACCAGCATGCAGCGCTCATGGATGCTCTCAACGAGTTGCTTGCCGCGCTTTCCCACGGTGCCGATCAGCAGACCGTTTCCGGATGTATGGCCCACCTGACCACCCTTACTGAGCAGCACTTTGCCAGCGAGGAGCGTCTGATGGAGCGCTACGAATTTCCCGGACTCGAAGGCCATCGCCTGGAACATCGCGCCCTGCTTGAGCGCCTGTATGAGTGGCAGGGAAAACGTCCCGTCGCCGGCTACCTCAGCTCCCGGCTGGAAGACCTTCGAAGCTGGTTTCACAGTCACACCGAGGGTGCAGACCGCGAATATGGCCCATGGATGCGGGAGCGCGGCGTCCGCTGAAGCGGTCTCCGCACAATCCACTGCACGCTCCAGCCCACTTCGATATAGAAATCTATTCCCCCAGCGCAGAAAACGCTAGCTGAGAAGG
>JAJZDO010000311.1 GCA_021805955.1 Acidobacteriota bacterium | reverse complement strand
ACCGCCCCATCAAAGCACTGTGGAGCGCGGACGGGAGCACGGCCTACATCCTCAACTGCGGTCCGGAGTGTGGCGGAAATCAGTCTTCCGTCGAATTGCTGCCGACCGCGCCGCTCATTATTCAGAGCGGACAGCAGTCCGGTTCCATCCCGACCTCGCCGACTACGATTCCGACTCCGGGCGGGGCAAGCAACGGTCTGGTAAACAGCGAAACGCTTTACGTCTATGGGCAGCAACCGCAGCCGGACGGCCTCTTTGCGGGCTTTCTGACTGTCGTGAATATGGCCAACAACACAGCGGGGAATGCGATTTCGGTGAGCGATGGCGCGCCGGGGCAGCCGACAAAGATGGTTCTGGGCGACGACAACACGCTCTGGCTCGGCTCTGTCCGTTGCGAACAGGGCGAGCGATATGCGAAGGGTGAGCCGTATGGCTGCCTGACCATGTTCAATACAGCCACCAACTCGGTGACGATGCTGGAGCCATTTCAGGGCGATCTGACGGGAATTGCCGCGATCCTAACGCTGCACAAGGTTTATGTCGCCGAGGGCGGCCAGGTGTATATCTTCTCGACGGTCGATGGTTCAGCGATCAACAACTTTTACGTGATGGTCACTGGCACCGCCTATGACGTTGCGTATATGGATGCGACAACAGACGCGGACAACACCGACTATTGATGCGGTGAGGCTTCATGGATCAACCGGGCACAGCGACGCCTCTGGATGTGCTTGCCATCGCCGCCCACCGGGATGACGTGGAGCAGACCTGCGGCGGAACGCTGCTGCGGATGGCGGATCGAGGACTGCGCACTGGGATTCTGGATCTGACGCGCGGGGAATCCGGGACGCGAGGCACAGCCGCAGAGCGTGCCGCGGAGGCCGCGGAAGCCGCAGTCCTCCTCCGCATTGCGCATCGCGAGGCCCTGGATTTTCCTGACGGTGCCATCGCAAACTCGCTGGAAAATCGCATCGCAGTAGCTCGCGTTCTCCGCCGTCTGCGTCCCCGTGTAGTGATCCTGCCCTACGGCGAAGCGCGGCATCCCGATCATGCCATCTGCGCATCCCTGGGGTATGAAGCCTGTTTTCTTGCGGGCCTGACGAAGTTTTCGGCGGGCGACCTTGGTCCGGACACTCCGCATCGTCCCTTCAAAATCGTCTATGCAAGCTTGTACGCCGATGTGCGACCCACTTTCATTGTGGATATCACCCCGTACATTGAGACGCGGTTGAAGGCTTTGCTGGCCTATCGTTCGCAGTATGGAAATCAGCAGCAGGGAAGCGCGCTGTTTGTTCCCGAGCATGAGATTCGCGAGCGCCTCCTGGCGGAGGCGCGCCACTATGGGCTGCTTGCCGGAGTTCGTTACGGGGAGCCGTTTGTGCAGCGCGAGGTTGGCCTGGTCGATGACCTGACGCTGATTCCCGTGCAATCGATCTGAAATTTCGACCTCGGTTTCGCAGGAGTGCATGCGGATGTCCGCCAATTCCATTCCAGAAGATCCGATGAACGTGCCCGCCGCATGGCTCCTGGTGATGACTGCGACCGTTCATCCATCTCCGCAGGCAGGAGTCCGGCGCGCGGATCCTGCGCTGCGGACGGCCGACTATGAGCGCGCTCTTCGCTTCTGGCTTGCTGAGACACATCCCTGCGCCGCTCGCATTCTTTTTCTGGAAAATTCGGGCGCTGATCTGGCCTCGTTGAAGGCGATTGCAGAACAGGAAAACTCCGGGAAGAAACCGGTCGAGTTTCTCTCCATCCCCGGCAATCGGATTCCCAAAGGTCTGAACTATGGCTATACGGAGATGGAGTTGCTTGACTCTGGTCTGGAGCTTTCGGAGCTGCGTCGAGTGACGACCCACATGGTGAAGACCACGGGACGGCTCGTCTTTCCGGCGCTTGGCCGCGCACTCGATTGCCTGCCCGGTCCACCGGAACTGATGATCGACTGCCGACGATTTCCGTGGCCGCGGCGTGGCGCCGATGCCCGAGTGCAGCTCTTTGCCTGCTCCCACGCATTTTATGACAGCCATCTTCGCGACTGTTGTCGGCGCATGAACACGAGCGATCTTCGGCTGCTGGAGCAGCTTCTTTACGCTCAGGTGATCGGTTCTCTGGGTCAGCCGGGTGTTTATCTGCGTTTTCCCTGCAATGTTGACCCCGTTGGTTACTCTGGTTTCCGGGCGCGCAGCTACCAAAGTTTCGGACAACGGATCGACCAATCTTTGCGCGGGGCCCTCCGTCGCCTCGCGCCTTCGGTCTGGTACTGATTTTTCTGTATTTTTCGTAATGCGGCAAAGGAATCTCCAGTTTCCTTGACGGTCTTGTTTGCCGACGCCAATAATGCAGATGTGGCTTGAATGGCACTTTTTCCGGAATCCATTCATGCCGTCCACTTGATTTGTTCAGGAGCACTACTCATGGCTACCGCCGCACGCCCTGATGCAAGCCAGACTTCCAGCCCTGTGGGTCGCGGTGTGGAGCCGCTGCGAGCTGGAAAAGGCAACTCATTTCTGCTTCGCAAGCTGCATTCGCTTTCCGGCATTGTGCCCATTGGGGCATTTCTCATCGAGCATCTGCTTTCGAACTTCGAGGCGCTCAAGGGGCCGCTTGCCTACGCCGAACAGGTAAAGTTTCTGAACAGCCTGCCGCTGGTGCGCGTTCTGGAAGTGTGCCTGATCTTCATTCCGCTTGCCTATCACGCGCTCTACGGTGTCTATATCGCCTTGCGCGGCAAGGCCAACGTGATCTACTACCCGTGGTCCGGCAACTGGATGTATATGATGCAGCGCTGGACCGGCTACATCGCCTTCGTCTACATTCTTCAGCATGTCATCCGCCAGCGATTCATGGGGGTCAGTCTGCCGGAGCATCCTGGCGCCGCCTTCCACAAAGTGCAGATGGAGCTGTCCAATCCGTGGA
>JAJZDO010000418.1 GCA_021805955.1 Acidobacteriota bacterium | reverse complement strand
GGCATCCTCGCCGTGCTGGCAGGTGTTTCTCGAAGTTTGGAGACCAAGTCATGGATTTGCGCGTGCAACTCAAAGTATGCGAAGGATGCGGTTGTCTGTGGTATAGGAAACAAAGTGAAAATTGCACTGTTTATTGCGCAGGATGCACGGTACGTCTGCGCGATTTTCCACCTCCTCAAAGTCGTAAGCTGCGAGGGCGTCGGAGAAAACTGGGACTGCCAAGGTTGTTGGCTGTGGCTGAGTCGGTGGGAGGCACGCGATGAGTGCAATTCCACAGATGCTGCCACAACGAATCCTGGCAAATGCCAAACCCTTGTCCCGTTACTCAGCTCCCAGTCTGGTGACGCAAAAGAAAACCGTCGCATCCGTCGGCGTGACGCACCCGGAACAACGGCTGCAAAACCCGCCGGACGAAACGGAAGCGATTGCGACATGGGCGTTTTATCGGAAACACACGGAGAAGATGCTGCGACGCTATCTGTATGCCTCCATGCAGGTCGGACGCTCGCCGGAGGTGCTTCAGAATTCGGTCGGGCGAGGCTGGGTTTCCAGCCGTCGCGTCAGCACCTTTGAAGATGCAGTCATCTTCGTGATGGACATTGAACGATGTCTGGCTCGATTGACCCGTGCGGAGAGGCTGCTGCTGGAGCGTGTCATCCTGCAGGAGTATACCTATCCGGAGGCTGCGGATCTGATGGGCCTCAGCGTCAGAGTACTGGCAAGAAAGATTCCAGAGACTCTGGACAAGCTCACAGAACTACTGGTGAACAGCAAGCTGCTTTTATTGACGGATTGAATGAAGCTCCCAGACTGCACGAATGAATGAAGATACCGCCGGAGCGGCGAGTAACCACTCCGGCGGTATAAGCAAAAATCGAACCCAGTTCCCATCCTCAAGCCATCGCCTCGGGTCGCATCGGTTCAATCGAAAGATCGCCTGAGTCGCGATCCACGTCGATGCGAACGTGCTGCCCGTGCTCAACCTCACCGTTGAGAATACGGATGGCAAGCGGATCCTGGATCATGCGCTGCAAAGCCCGTTTGAGCGGTCGCGCGCCGTACGCAGGATCAGAGCCGCTAACCAGGATCAACTGACGCGCTGGTTCGGTGATTTCCAGCGAGATGGCCCGCGGTGCCAGCAGTCGGCGCAACTCCTCAAGACGCATATCCAGAATCATGCCCATCTGCGCCGTGCCCAGCGGACGATAAACAACCAGATCATCCACGCGGTTGAGAAACTCAGGCCGGAAGTGTTCCCGCACAACGCGCAGCACTTGTTCGCGTGCATGGTCAAAGTCGTGCTCGGTAGCCAGCGATTCAGCCTGCAGAAATGCAGCGCCAAGGTTGGAGGTCATGATGAGCACAGTGTTTCGAAAATCCACCGTGCGCCCTTTGGAGTCCGTCAGTCGACCGTCGTCCATCACCTGAAGCAGAACGTTAAAAACATCCGGATGAGCCTTTTCAATCTCATCAAACAGAACGACGGAGTAGGGGCGACGCCGAACGGCCTCCGTGAGCTGGCCGCCTTCGTCGTAACCCACATAACCCGGAGGCGCGCCGATAAGCCGCGCAACCGCATGTTTTTCCATGTATTCGCTCATGTCAATGCGGATCATTGCCTGCTCGTCGTCAAAGAGAAACTCAGCCAGGGCGCGAGCGGTTTCCGTCTTGCCCACTCCCGTGGGACCAAGAAAAATAAAGCTTCCAATCGGACGTCGCGGATCGCTCAGGCCCGCGCGAGAACGACGGATAGCATTGGCAACAATAGTGAGCGCCGCATCCTGACCCACAACCCGCTCACGCAGACGATCCTCCATCTGAACCAGCTTCTTCACCTCGCCTTCGAGCATCTTCGAGACAGGAATCCCCGTCCACTTGCTGACGATCTTCGCGATGTCTTCCTCATCCACTTCTTCCTTGAGCAGCCTTTGCGGAGAGTTGAATCCAGCCTGCATGGCGCTCGTCTGCGCGTCGTTCTGGCGATCCAGTTCGGCCTGCAAACGCGGCAGTTCGCCATACTGAATCTGCGCCGCGCGTTCAAGCTGACCTTTGCGGGTCTGCTCTTCGGCTTCAAAGCGCAGTGCTTCCATCTGTCGCTTCAGGTCGCTGACGCGAGTGATTGCCTCGCGCTCCTGAACCCAGCGCGCACGCAGGCCGGCGATCTTCTCTTTCAACTCGGCCAGCTCGCGATCAACGACTTCCAGACGCTGAAGGCTATTCGGGTCCGTCTCACGCTTCAGCGCCGCGCGCTCGATCTCAAGCGAAGTAGCCTCGCGCTCCAGCTCGTCGATCTCCGTAGGAACAGAACCGATCTGGACGGCAAGCGAGGCCGCCGCTTCATCGACCAGATCGATGGCCTTGTCCGGCAGGAAACGATCCGAGATGTAGCGGTGCGAGAGCGTGGCGGCTGCAACAATCGCGGCGTCCTTGATGCGCACATTGTGATGAGCCTCATAGCGCTCGCGCAGTCCACGCAGGATGGCAATCGTGTCCTCGACGTTCGGTTCGCCCACAAATACGATCTGGAAGCGACGTTCGAGCGCCGCATCCTTTTCGATGTACTTTCGATATTCGTTGAGCGTGGTCGCGCCAATGGCACGCAGTTCGCCGCGCGCCAGGGCAGGCTTGAGCATGTTGCTGGCATCAATGGCGCCCTCCGCAGCGCCAGCGCCCACCAGCGTATGCAACTCGTCGATAAAGAGAACGATCTGTCCGTTGGACTCCTCAATCTCGCGCAGAACAGCCTTGAGCCGGTCTTCAAACTCCCCACGGAACTTGGCTCCGGCAAGCATCGAGCCTAGATCCAGCGAAATGACCCGCTTGTCGCGAAGCAGATCGGGCACGTCGCCGGAGACGATACGACGCGCCAGACCCTCCACAATCGCCGTCTTGCCCACGCCCGGCTCACCGATCAGGACCG
>JAJZDO010000487.1 GCA_021805955.1 Acidobacteriota bacterium | reverse complement strand
AACCCGGGTGAACAGGTAGAGGAAATTAAGATTCTCGTGCGTCGGCGCGAGCGAAAACGGATTGATCGAGAAGCCGGGGTTCTTGATGCCCACATTGAGATAGGTCCCGCCGAAGACGCGCGTCAGGGTCTCATAGCTCGCGCCGAGGTCGAAGATGAAGGTCAGCGGGCCGTATTTCTGGAGCGATTCCAGCAGAAAGTTCAGCAGAAAACTTTTGCCGGAACCCGTTGCGCCGAGCAGCAGCGTGTGCGCAACATCTCCTGCGTGAAGGTTGAAGTAATACGGCGTTGCGTGAGAAGTTTCGAGGACGGCGAGATGTTCGCGTTCGAGATGCGCATTCCACTGCGATCCGGTATCGTCCGTGAATAGAAACGACAGGTCGGCGTAGTTGGAATTGAGCGCCCACTGTTTGCGCAGATTGAATTGCCGGTTGCCGGGAATGGTCGTGAAGAACGCATTCAGCAGGTTGTACCGTTCTTCGTACAACAGGCCATCATACTGGGTGAACAGCTTCTGAAATTCAGCCACAACATGTTCGACCTTGGCGCGATCTTCGTCGTAAATCACCACTGTCAGCGTGAATTCGCCGAAGGACTTTCCCTCCATCCCGAGGGCGGTCAATGCTTCGCCCAACTCCGCGACCGCTGCTTCTTTCGAATCATCGACCAGCTCCTCGCGCGGGCCCGGCATGTTTCTGGTCCTGAAGGTTCGACAGAAAGCTGGTCTTCGAGTTGTGATGGTGGCGTCGGCGTTTGTTGATTTCCTTGCGAGCCCGCGCATTGTCGACCGGATGCCATTCCGTGACGACATGGAAGTTGGCCGGGACATCCAGCAGGCGTGCAACAGCAGGGGCCGCGTCTCGCTCGGCAGTTCTTTCAGCGTGAGCACACGGACGTAGAAATCATCCAGGCGCAGATGGCCGCGATGCGCTTCAAGTTCCGAATCGCACATCTGCCAGTCCAAATGCTGCATCCCGTGCAGCCTGCTCTGTTGAATCTTGAAGGGGCAGAAATTCACGAAACGCCGGACGAGCCGGAAGGTTTTCTCTGCCCCTAGCAGCTCGATCTCGGTGAGATCGCTGAGCTGCCCACTCAAACTTTGGACTTTCTGCTTCAACCGCATCCGGTCGCGTTCGATCTGCTCATACAACAACGTTCGTTCCTTGCTGCCGGAGAAAAGAGCGTGCAAGTCCCGCAGGGACGAGCGTGGATGTTGCGGTAACTGCGACAGCGCGTGCAGCAGTCCAGTCCTGGCGTAGCCGCCATCGACGATGACGATCCAGAAAATCTCTACCGAGTACAGCCTGTCTGCCTTGGCATTGAGGAATGCGGCACGCTGCTCCACTGCCGCGCGGATCAGCGGATTCGTGTACTCGGCACGCGGTATCTCAGGGCGGTTGTGCCGGAAGAGAATTTGATACAGCCGTGTCTTTTCGTCGAGCGAGCGCAACGCCGCCTCGAGACGCTTCACTACATAATCCCGCCCGGCATGATCGAGGCCCTCGGCATCGATGCCGCCGATCTTAAGAACGCAGCCAAGATCGCCGGATTTCGTCAGGAAACAATGCTCATCCCAGAAGCCGTACAGGTTCACCTGCGACATGAACGCCCCGGCTTCCTTCCAGTCCCTCGTGATCCTGTCAATCCTGAACATGGCGTTTCCTGATTCTGATTTCTGTTGGTTCCCAATGCATCGGGTCGTAGCGTCGGCGGAACTTGCCGGAATTGAAGAGCACGCGCAGGATTTCGACATCATGTTTTGTCGCTATGCGTGCAATGACGACTCCGACTCCGACGACGAACAGCAGAATGCCGCCGAGCAGTGAATGCATCAGCGAGAAGACGGCCCCGCCCGCAACGAGCGCAACAAAGAATAGCCGCCGCTCTGCCCCCAGAATGGTCAGCGGGCGGCGGTTCATCGCTTTATGCACTTTGTTCTGCCGTGGACCGCCTGCTGCCATTTGCCGTCCTCCTCTCCACCCATCCTGTGGTTGGTGGTTGCTATGGAAAAAGCCAGGCCATGAAGTTGACCGCGCCGATGGCCATGCCAATGCCGAAGACAATCCCGGCCAGCATGCGCTTCGACTGGCCCTCGCCGTAAGCGAACATCAGCCCGCCCACCACAATGGCGACCAAGGAAAGTCCGGTGGCGATCGGCCCGGTGAATGCCTGCTCCAACACCTGGACCGCGTTCTCCCACGGACTGCCACCTCCCGCTTGCTTGGGCGTACACGGGCGGTGCCGCAAGAAAGAACAGCGAAGGCGTGAGCCACCTCCGCCAATGCCTGCGCACCGTGAGAAAACGCGGACGTTTCATTTGAGTAAGTGTGTTCATGTGCTCCTTTCGTTTGCGTAACGGTCGAGTGGCACTCCCCGTTGCAACGTCTGGAGCGAAGGTAAGGCTGAAACGGGCGCTTGCCCATTGCAGAATTCGTGGGGCATGTGCAGTTTCTGCACATCCCAGCGGAGTACGAGAAATCCGCAATGAATGCGCGGTGTGCGGCCTCAGAAAGGCGGATGATGGCACACGCAATTCAGCATCGGAAGGATGCGGAGGATGGCTGGAACGAGTAGTAGACAAATGGGTGCAGGATGCACGGACCTGTTCATTCCCACGATAGCTGGCAAAGAGCGTGCGGGATGGCGTGAGTCAAGGCTGCGACGATCACAGTAGAGAGCAATGGTTCGCCTTGACGCGCGCGGGCACGCACGCATCATGGAAGGAACGTGGGGAGGAACGCAAGGAACTCTTCGCGGCAATCCTGTTTTTGATTCGCTCCATTCTGCACGAAGCGGCCAGGGCAATCGCATGAACGTAGGAGGTGGCTAAGTAGATTCGGCATCCGCTCTGATACTGGTGTGGGATGGGATGAGCCGGTTTTCTGTTTGCAGGAGGTGTTATGGGGACAGAAGGCAGGTTG
>JAJZDO010000580.1 GCA_021805955.1 Acidobacteriota bacterium | reverse complement strand
TCGCGCGCTACGGTCATCTGGCTGCACGTTGCACACTGCCATGCGGGAATGCGATGGCCCCACCAAAGTTGCCGCGAGAGGCACCAGTCGTGGATGTTGGCCATCCAGTTGAGGTAGATTTTGCGGTACTGATCCGGGGTAAAGCGAATCGCTCCCTGCTCCACGGCAGCAATGGCTTTCTCGGCCAGCGGCTGAATGCGCAGAAACCATTGCTCGGAAAGTCGCGGTTCAACAACTGTCTTGCAGCGGTCGCAGATGCCGACGGAAAGCGCATGTTCGCGAGCCGCGACCAGCAGGCCTTGTGCTTCCAGATCGGCCAGAACTCGCTCCCGCGCAACAAAGCGATCGAGTCCGTTGTATGGAGTGTCTTCGGCGATCATGCGTCCCTGCTCGTCCATCACGGAGATCGAGCGAAGCCCATGTCGCTGGCCAATGGCAAAGTCATTTGGGTCGTGCGCCGGTGTTACCTTGACCGCTCCGGTGCCAAACTCGCGGCTGACCCACGCATCGGTGAGGACGGGGATTTCGCGACCGACCAGAGGCAGCAGCAGCCGCTTGCCATGAAAGGCGGCGTAGCGCTCATCTTCTGGATGAACGACGACCGCGACATCGCCCAGCATCGTCTCCGGACGCGTCGTTGCGATGGTGAGGAATTGGCCCGGCTCGCCAACGACAGGGTAGCGAATCTCCCAGATTTTGCCTTGCCTGTCTTCATGCACCACTTCCAGATCGCTGATCGCGGTCTGGCAGCGTGGGCACCAATTCACAATGTACGCGCCACGATAAATCAGCCCCTGCTCATGCAGGCGGACGAAGGCTTCGCGCACGGCGAGCGAGAGATTGCCGTCCATCGTGAAGTATTCACGGCCCCAGTCCACCGAGGCCCCAAGCCGCTTCATCTGGTCCAGAATGGCTCCGCCATAGACCCGCTTCCAGGCCCACACCCGCTCCAGAAACAGTTCGCGCCCCAGTTGCTGCCGCGTCGTTCCCTCTTCTGCAAGCTGCCGCTCCACCATCATCTGCGTCGCAATGCCGGCGTGATCCGTGCCGGGAATCCACAGCGCCTTGCGCTCCCCGCGCATGCGCTGCCAGCGAGTAAGGATGTCCATCTCCGTCTGGTTGAGCATATGCCCCATGTGCAGGCGCCCCGTCACATTCGGTGGCGGCAGCAGAATGGTGAACGGGGGCTTGTATGCGTCCGATGTTTGTTCGGGGAAAAGCCGTTCAAGCGGCTGTACAGGCTGCGAAAAAAACTCTTCGCGGACCCAATACTCGGCCCAGCGGTCTTCAATGGCAGTGGGATCGTAGGTTTTGGAAAGTTCCTGGGGCATGAGTCAGTCGAAGGCGCGGAAAAACTTTGACTCGAAATGGCCGACGCCCGTTCGGCAAAGATGCTTTCCGGCAAGCCTTTAACATAACACAATTTTGATTAGATATTTGGAGGCGCCAGAAGTTCTCCGTCGCGGTCATTTGCATCGCTTCCCAGGCCCGTCAGCAAATCCAGTCTTTTCATCAAAGCACAATTATGCATGTGCTAACCTTGAAGCAAACTGTAAGAAAACCGCGCAGGCTAAAGTCAATGCCGGGTTCAAGCATGATTGAATTCGCCATTTGGCCGCTGCATAAGAGGAACATGAAGAAATCAAAAACAATGTGCTTGCTTCTTCTGCTGCTCTCCATTGGCGTCCTTCGTGCGGAAGTATCAGGTGCAGCGACTCCGGGTCCGAGTACGCCATCTGCAGTCATTGACCCGGGATTTGCGCCTGGCGATACGCTTTCAGTCAGTCTGTACGATTTTCCGGACATTAAGAACGACATTACTGTCACAGTTGATTCGCAAGGGTTCATTCATCTTCCCTATGCCGGCTCTGTAAAGATCGCTGATCTTTCCCCGAGCAAGGCAGAGAAGGCGATTGAAGACACGCTTGTTTCCAGAGGAATTGAAAAAGAGGCGAATGTCACCGTCAAGGTTCTCACGTCTTCGACCATGATTGTTTACCTGACGGGAGAGGTTGCCCGCCCCGTATCTCTTCCACTTTACGCACCTGCACCTTTGGCCTACATCCTTAATCAGGGCGGAGGATTTACAGGAGTTGAGGGCAAGCAGATCAGCATTCTCCATCGATACGGTTCTCTGCCGACAGAGGTCGCTTTTGATTCTCAGAATATGACCTCGCAGGCGATGAACACGCTGGTGCATCCGGGAGACATTGTGGATGTTCTGCCAACAGCGGTGTTTTATATGGTGGGCGAAGTGGCCCGGCCCGGCATATACCCAATTACAGGTGGCTTGAGCCTCGGTAACGGTATCACCGGCCTGGGGCGAGTGCGCAAGATGACGCTGTTGCGGGCACTTGCGCTTGCGGGTGGAATTACAGACATCGCAGCTCGGTCGAAGGCTCTTCTGATCCGCGAAAAAGCGGATGGCACACGCGAAATCATACATATCGACGTTCTTAAACTCGAAAAGGGGCAGATTGCGGATCCTCTTCTGCAAAAGAACGACATTTTCTATGTCCCATCCAGCTATCTTCGCAATATCACGAACAACCTCTTCTCAAATGTCGTCAATTCCCTCTACGCTGTCCCCGCGCTCACACAAACAATCAACAATCCGTAATGGCCTGTCAAGCCACGTCAGGAGATATCCGGATGGCCGGAGACATGACACGACATTTCGCAGGCTTGGACACTCTCTCACCCCAAAAGCATGAGGTGCAACAGAGGCGCCTCCTGCGCCTGTTTTTTGCAACCTATTGGTTGATTGTGTTTACTGGGGCAATCCGCAAGTGGCTTTTTCCGACACACCAGATTTTTTATCTGCTTCAGGATATTCCCATTGCAATAGCTTATCTTTACGCACTCGTGACAGGCTTGTTCACCCGCGTCTATCTTGCACTAGGTATTGCATTGCTTTGCGCA
>JAJZDO010000968.1 GCA_021805955.1 Acidobacteriota bacterium | reverse complement strand
CTTAGTGAGAGAAGAGATAAATACGTTGGGATTCCAATAGTCCAGGCGCTCGTTCTTCAAGTGATACAGAAGGAAGTTGGTGAACAGGGCACCCAACACGCTGCTGGCTCCTCCCCAGCGGTTCGCTCGGGGCCACATTAGGCCTATCACAACGCTGATACCTATATAAGTTGCTAAAGTCTCGGTTAACAAAAATGAGTAAAGAACCTTTTGAATGAAAAACAGTGCATACACCACCGCGATCAGTACCACCGCGAGCCCGCTTACCCGTCCAACCCAAAGATAGTGGCGCTCGGATTGTGTCCGGACTAACCAGCGCCGGTAAAAGCCTTGCGTGAATAACGCACCGCTGTCAATCATCAGTGCCGAGCAACTTGCCAGGCCAGCGCCCATGATACTCGCAATCATCAAGCCGCGGAACCCTGGGGAAAGAAGGTGACGGCATGCGAAGCCGAACGCATCTTCCGGATCTCTAAGGGTGTGCACACCGAAAATCGCTCGCTTCACCATCACGGCCACCATCAGGCCTATGAATGCCCAGCCTACGGTGCAAATGCGCTTAGTGAGCGAACCATAGAAAAGCCCTATACGGCACGTGTACTCATCCTTCCCGGTGCTGACAGCCGCCATCATATGGGGTTGCGCCATGATGCCGATGACGCCGTTAATTGTCAGTGCCAGAATGAACCACAATCCGATTTCTTTGGGCGTCGCTAGCGAAAAATTAAAAGCGGGCAGCGTTCGTTTCATGCCGTTGAGACCGCCAACGAGGCTCCAGCCCAGCGGAATCAGGATGAAAGAAAGCAAGATAATCAGCATACCTTGAATGCAGTCGCTCCAGGCGGAAGCCACCAGACCACCAATAAAACTATAGAGAATAAAAATGGCGGCCAAGCCCAGTACAATGTGATTGACTTCCACGTGGCCGCCGAAGATAATGTTCAAAATTTTCGCAGTCCCTTTGAGGATGCTCGCGATATTGATGATAAAAAAAACGAAGGAGAAGACAATATAGAGTCCCCCCATACCTGTGCCATAGCGATCCTCCATCATTTCCGCGGTTGTCGTGCGTCGAACCCGGCGGAACACGGGCGCCATTATCCAGTAGAATGGCATTGCAAAAAGGTTCTTCCACTGATACCAGATCGCGGAAATGCCATCGCTGTACACTGCCCCAATCAAGCTCACGGCCATGTCGGAATGTGTGCCTACGCCGAAGCTCTGCGCTATCATTAAGAGCTTGCCAAAGTGCCGCTTACCCAAAAAATACTGCTCTGTGTCCTTGACCTTGATGCTGGCGACAATGCCCACTGCGGCTAACGCGACAAGATAGATGGCTATGATCGACCAATCCAAGATTCCAATTTGCATTTCAGTAGGTACCACACCCTTATGATTTGTTCGTTTAAAGATGATTGTCGGACGATCTATGAATTGCTGGAAATCCTCTCTGAAGCTTGGAGAGCAACGGCCATCTCTGAAAAAGTCCTTCCGAAGCGGTACTCGAAACATCCATTCGCTATACCACCGTTCCGCGAGCATGCTCCTGGTTCTTGCAACTACGGGCATGTAGTGGGCTTTCGCAGAGGAAACTTCACACCTACTACTGCTCGCGGCTCAATCCGACCGAGATATGGTTTGCCAGGATCGAACGAGACGTCATCGCCCGCGGAGTGTTTACCTCGCTTCCTGATCTGGCCAGCAAACTGCGCCGCTACATCAACGCCTATTCCTCCCAATGATCGCCCTATTCAGTGAAAGTATTCCGATCCCTCACGCCGCATCCGTATTAACAAAATCTCTGCGACAGGCCCCTAGGTCTCTGACCGTGTGATGTTGTTTCTGTTATAGCCGAACTTCTGGCGTGCGCTTGTTCGTGTAAACTGCCAGTTGATGGTGACACGGTCACGGTTCATTTTCCGGTTCCAGGCCCTTGCTTCCCGCCGCAGGTCGCCGAGTGTGGGGATTCTGCGCTGGCCCAGGCACTGGCGGCTGAACAGGCTGATCTCGATCTCCGCCTGGTTCAGCCAGCTACCGTGTTTCGGGGTGTAGTGCACCGTGAAACGCTCCCACAACAGACCGCCGATCTTCTCGCCGAACCGGTCCACCAGCGCCTTGCGGTTATGTGAACTCAGATTGTCCATCACCAGATGGATGGTGTCGGCCTGCGGATAGCTGGCCGCGATCTCCCCCAGGTAATCGGCAAACTCCGGCGAGCAGCGGTCCGGGGTCGGTTTGGTAAAGTGCCGCCCCGCCTTCGGCTGGACGCCGCAGAAGACATTGGCCGTGCCGCGCCGCTGGTACTCGCAATCGCGCCGGGCAATCCGTTCCGGCCGCATGGGCCGCGGCGGCCGGACATCCGCATGCAGCACCACCGGATTCTCATCCACACAGACCACAGGCTCCCTTTCCGACAGCGGCTTCTCATACAGGGCCAGCACATCTTCCATGCGGGCGATGTACTCCTCATTCAGTTCCGCGATACACCAGCTTTTTTCCCGCCCGGCTTCGATTCGTGGCTCTGAAGCAGGATACGGATCGTCTCCCGGCCCACCTGATCCGCTGGCTCTGGCCTACGTCCAGTGCTCGCTGTTTGCCGGGTCTTAGCTTTTCCTACGGTGCCGACTCCAGTCCTTGCTCTTCATAACGCCGTGCTACAGCTCGCACCGTTTTCGCGGCTACGCCTACATTGGCCGCCACTTGCGCCGCCTTCTGCCCACAGTCGAGCTGGCGCAGAATCGAAGCACGCCGCAACACACGCGCCGATTCCCATCCCGGCAAGCTGCTGCCGATCCTTCCTCCCCAAATGGACATGCATCCGATGGTAACTTTGCCTGTCTCCACTGTGCGGCTCTCGTTTCGGCATGGACATCCAATCCCAAAAATCGTACCTTTTCCTTCATGACCGGTTCCTCTCCGCTTG
>JAJZDO010000303.1 GCA_021805955.1 Acidobacteriota bacterium | reverse complement strand
GCCAGGTTCGAAGGACTGCGGAGAATCCGGCCAGATCATGGTGTCATTGCTGCTGATGCTGTCGGTCTTTTTGCTGGCGGTGGTGGGATTCGCGGTGGATTTGACGAACCTCTGGTTCCATCGCCAAGCGGCGCAAACCGCGGCAGACTCGGCCTGCCAGGCGGGCGCGATGGACATGGCGGCGCTGGCGGCAGGCATGGCGCTGCCGAACATGGGTTTCACGCCGGGGACCTCCGCCAACTGCAGCACGGGCGTGGGAACAATCTGTTTTTATGCCAACGCCAATGGATATAACGGGGCCGGTCTGTCGCCAGGCAGCCCTTCGAATTCCGTCACATGGAGCTTTCCGTCTTCCGTCCCGAATGTGACCACGCCCCCGGGGGCGATTACCTCGTATCCGTTTCTGAAAGTTGTGGTGACGGAGAACGTGAAAACTCACTTCCTCTACACCATCCACGGAACCTCGTATCAGCAAGTGGTGGCCTCCTGTACCTGCGGCACGACGCAGGCTCCGGAACCTGCGCCGATCATTGTCCTGGATCCCAGTGCCAGCGAGGCCTTTACTGAGTCCGGAGGAAGTTTCAGTATCGTGGGAGGCCCGCAACGTAGCCTCCAGGTCAACTCCAGCGATGCAAATGCCATTTATGTGAACAGCCAGGGAATCATCGACACTCACCTGGGGGGTCCGAGCCAAACCGGCTCGGACGTCGCTGTTTTGGGAGGCCCCAGCAACGAATCCAGCAATAGCGGTGGTCCTTTTTACGGCGGCACCACTGGGCATTGGATCAGCGGGGCACTGCCGATTGTCGATCCCTACAGGGGCGTCGGGGCGCCATCCTCGGTCAAGCTGATTGCTCCACTGAGCGGGACCAATGGACTTTCGGTAGCGAAGGCCAACGGTGGGGTAGGCGGGGCCGACGGCTGTCCCGACCCGAATGGTTGCACCGAATATTCCCCGGGATATTATCCCAGCGGCATCTCCGTGAAGGGCACTTCGATATTTCTTCCCGGCATTTATTACATGAATGGCTCTTTAAACGCAGCAGGCGGTTCAACGCTGCGGATGGCGACCCCATGCTCTCCGACCTGCAGTTCACTTTCAACTACCACAGGGAAGCAAACGGACGGGCTGATGTTCTACTTCTTCTCAGGATCGATCAGCATCACAGGAAATTCGGGTACTGCCAACTCGGATTTGCCTGTCCCGGTTACCGCTTTGACCTGTGACGGTAGCGCGCCGACCTCTTCGCTCGGTATGCCCAGCATGCTCAACGGGAATATTCTGGTTGCCCAGTGCGTGGCGAATGGGACCTATTGGGACAATGGCGGCGACACCACCGATTCGCGTGGCAATCCGGGAAGCCGGGGGCTGCTTTTCTATCAAGATAGAAACAACATCGCTCCATCTGCCCTTGCCGGATCGGGCAGTTTATCGTTTTCCGGGACGCTCTATTTTCCTAGCGTTACCTTGAACATTAAAGGGGGCTCCGGCACGGGAACTTTTATCCTTGGCCAGATGGTGGCGGACCAGGTCAACGTGACTGGAGGGGGAGCCATAAGCATGGCGTTGAATTCATCTTCGAGTACCCAGTTGCTGAAGGTGGAAATGCTGCAATAGGCCGCTTCTGTCGAGTCCCATTTTGGGAAGGAACTATGGTACCTAACTCGATTCGTTACATCAGTACCGTTTAGTAACCGCAATTCTCGTCCTTTCCGCGCCATCCGTGAGTAAGATTCATTGCAACGACACAAAGCCATGCTGCTTCCAGACAAGTCTCCAGAGTTTTCCGGGGCAAGTGACATAGTGTCGGAATGAACAAACTTACAGAACGCTCAAGGAGAAACAGCGATGACAAACCTGAAAGAACTTTTTATCCGCCTGGTACAGGAAGACTCCGGTCAGGACCTGATCGAATACGCGCTGGTCGCGGCGCTCATCGCCCTGGGGGCATTGGTCGGAATGAAGACGCTTGCCAACGACATTGGCAACGCCTTCAACAGTGTCGGGACTACCCTGTCGAGCGCGGCTGCTTAAGCTCGATCCAAAGGTAGGACAGCATGGCCTGAGAATTGTTCGCTCAACCTGAGAAGGGTTGCGCGAAACAGCCCTCCAGGCCGCGTGGCACGGCAAGCGTGGATCGCCGTGTCGTTTTCTGGCAGCGCGCAGACGCTGCCAGTTCAGGAAACCGTTTTGCAAACATTCTCACGACTGAATCAGTTGCCGATTCAATTCTTCTGGTGGCCTGGTATGAAGCTTTCTCCCGACTGCATGTATCTGCTGCTCGCATCGCTGTGCGCTTCCGCGGGCGCGGTGTCGGACGTGCGGAGCCGGCGCATTCCCAATCTGCTGACGGGTGCGTCGGTTGTGCTCGGACTGTTGCTGCACCTGGGCGTGGGCGGGTGGAGACAAATGGGGATGGCAGCGGCTGCGGGTCTGGTTGGAGGAGCTGTATTTTTTGTGTTTTTTGTCGTCGGAGGCATGGGTGCCGGCGATGTGAAGCTGATGTCGGCGGTTTCCGCGATCGCAGGATTCGGACATCTTGAAGAGATGTTCCTTGCGATCGCGCTCGTCGGCGGACTGATGGCTGTGGCGCTTGCGGTCGCGCGCGGGCGTTTGAAGGCAACGCTGGCAAATGTGGGGTCCCTGATCCACCATCACGCCTTGGCTGGCGCGCTGCCCCACCCCGACCTGAATCTGGCCAATCCCAAGACGCTGCGCCTTCCCTACGGATTGCCCATTGCCGCTGGATGCTGGATTGTATTGCTGATGCAAGCTGTGCCGAGATGAAGCGATGATGAAGCGCAGATTGACCTTGGCATTTTTGATTGCACTGCTGGTCTCCGGGGGCTGCACGTTCCTGCTCAGCAGAAAACTGCGTCTTCACAGTGCCGCGACTGTGGCCACCGAGCAGTATGTGGCCGCCGCC
>JAJZDO010000339.1 GCA_021805955.1 Acidobacteriota bacterium | reverse complement strand
TAATGCGGTCATCCTGCCGGTTCGCAAAAAACAAATTTTGGACCCCAGATCGGTTTCTCCTGGCAGCCTAAGGGCTTCAGCCAGAAGATGGTTGTAAGGGGCGGATTCGGTATCAACTATAACCAGAATGAAATCGCAATCCTCGCCAACGGAAATGGCAACCCGCCAAATGCGGTACAGGCAAACTTTACTTGTCCGTATCCATACACGGCCAATCCCACTTGTGCGGGTAACGGGATTCTTTATGAAACCGCCGGAAGTCCTAACTCACTGTTTGGATATGCGCCGAATCCGGCGGCCATCACAACGTTCGGCTCGAACAATCTGCCAACCAGCGGCAGTCCGATTTTTGTTACTGGATTTCCATCCAATCCCAAAACGATTGCCACTTACCATTACTCACTGCAGACGGAATATCAACTGCCCTATGAGTCTGTATTTACGATTGGCTATGAAGGCAGTGAAACACGCCACTTGCTGACCCAGGCGAACTATAACGTGATTGCACTGGCGCACGGCGTCGCATTGAATCCGATTTCAAATTTTGTGGATTATTATTACAACGCAGCCAATAGCAACTATAACGCCATGCTTGCGACCCTTCAGCATCAGTTCGCGCACAATTTCAGCGCCGAAGCGCAGTATTCCTGGGCAAAGGCGATGGATGAGGGCTCCGGACCCTATGAGGAAGATCCATATCCGTTCAACGTCCATGCGGCCTATGGCCGTGCGGACTACAACGTGCAAAATGCATTCAAGTTGTACGGGTTGTGGCAACCGGTCTTTTTTCATGGCAATAGTTTGCTGGAAAAAAGCCTGGGTGGATGGTCGCTGGGTGGCATCTGGAATGTACATACCGGCTTCCCGTTCAATCCTGTTTACAACACCACGGGCGTGTACTACCAGGGAAGCGGTTATAACCAGTTGCGGCCGGCTGGCGTCATTGGCGGCTTTGGATCGAAGGTGAATAATTCCGTCTTTATGGGACCCACGAACCCGAACTACGGTGGCAATGCAACCAAATACTTTACGCCGCCAACCTATGTGCAGGGGCCGACATTTCCAAACGTGGCGCCTGCACCGATTCCAGGAATCCACCGCAACAGTCTGACGGGACCGGGATACAACGATCTGGACGCCAGTCTGACGAAAGCTTTTGGTCTGCCAGATAATCGCGTGCTGGGCAAGGACGCGGTTCTCGAGTTCCGCGCAGATGCATATAACTTCTTCAATAAAATCAATCTGAATTCAGCTTCGATCGACAATCTGGTTGGTGCGGCGAATCCTGATGGTACGGTTGCCTCTGCCAATAGTGACTTTGGCAGAGCCCGTAGCGCACTTGGTAGCCGCACGGTGCAACTGCAGGCGCGGTTCAGCTTTTAGCCTGCAGCAACAGAACCAGCAAAGAGCGGGCGCAATCTGCGTCCGCTCTTTTTGCTGCGCGGAGTGGTCCAGCGGTCCGGGGATGGAGCGCATTCGAGCAGATTCATCGCTGGTAAAACGCGCAGAAAAGTGGATTTCTCGACTTCAATCGGGAAGGACAGAAGGACCTCAGGCGCTAAAGCGCTCGAAGCGTTTCATTGTTCACCCCGGCTGAAGCCGGGGGTCTACCGAGGCAATTCAAACGGGGGTCTACCGAGGCGATTCAAGCCGGGGGCTGCCCCGGGGTTATTGAAGCCAGACGCGGGATCGAACGCGATTAAAATCGAGACATCGATCGCGCTGGCGCGAGCCGACCAGTCCGGGCCTGTAGCTCAACGGTTAGAGCAGAGGACTCATAATCCTTTGGTTGGGGGTTCAAATCCCTCCGGGCCCACCATTCGATCGGCGCTTCACCCGTGGCTGGTGCGTTGCTCGCCATCGCACTCCCAAAAATCATCCTGCTCCAATCCAAATCTCCTCCCGCTTCGTAACCCTAGCGAACGATCATTCGCTGCCCGTCCCCGCGAAGGCACGGAGCCGCACATCCAGGAGACCGCATGAGCACGGAAAAATTGATGAAGGAACTTGGAATCGCAGGAGGGCTGAATCGCCGCTCCTTTATGACCGGCGCCGCGATGTTTGGTTTGGGCGCTGCAACCACAGCGATTATCGATGGGTGCGGCGGTTCTGCGTCGATGATGAAGACCGTCTCGGCCGCGGCTTCGACCGATACGGCCGGTAACATTCTGACGGCAGCGCTGATTGCGGAGAGTCTGGCGATCACCACCTATTACACGGCGCTGTCGACGCAGGCCGTTATCACCGATCCCAACCTGGCAGGTTCGGGCGGATCGGCGACGAGTGTCGCAGCGAACGGCAACGCCATCAACGTTGCCTATCTGCAGGGCGCGCTGCTGGAAGAGGTTGCGCATGCGCAGCTGCTCCGGTCGCTGCTGGGCTTGCCAACCAACGGAAGCGGCGATGCCGGCGCCGGCGTGCCGCAGACCTTCTATTACCCCAGCGGTACCTTCTCCTCGCTTTCCGGCTTTGTGCCGGTGCTGCTGGCGCTGGAGACAGCCTTTGTCGGTGCGTATATGACGGCTGTGGAGGAGTTCGCTTCCATGGCGGCCGGGTATAACAACTTCAGCGCTACCCAGTCGAACCCTGCTGCCAGCGGCCAGAATCTGACGCAGGCGGACCTGATTCTTTATGCCAAGGTATCGGCGTCGATTCTTGGTGTAGAGTCCGAGCATCGCGCGCTGGTGCGGGCCATTCCAGCGGTAACGCTGGCGTCGCCCATGTACGCCAACATTAACGTGATTCCGGCGAACAACCTGAATTACGAGAGCGATGCAAACCTCACCGGCCTGATCACGAGTGTCAGCGGCGACAGCAACTCCACCGCAGCGGGCGCGCTGGCGCCGTTTATCACGGCTGGCACCAATCCGTTCTCGGTTCCGTCCGTCGCGGCTCAGGCAAGCTTCTCCTCGGCCGTAAATCGCCGGTCC
>JAJZDO010000525.1 GCA_021805955.1 Acidobacteriota bacterium | reverse complement strand
TTTCATCGATAGGTATCAGGAACGTTCGCACTCCATTGTATGGCCAGCGCTGCCTTTGGAGTAATTCAACTGACCCGTGAAACCTCATAGCCACGACTGAGAAAGAACACGACCATATAATGCGCTAAAAATATAGCTCGCTGGGTTCGCCGAGCCTATGACTGATAGAATGTGCTACAAAGTGCGAGGGGCCAACTATGCTTGAACTTCGCAATGTGTATAAGCGGTATTCCAGCATTCCAGCCGTTGACGGCGTCAGTTTTTCCGCGCATGCCGGCGAAATAACCGGTTATCTTGGAGCGAACGGCTCCGGCAAGTCCACCACAATGAAAATGATCACTGCGCTCATCGAAATGAGCTCAGGAGAGATATTGTTTGAAGGCAAGCCGATTCAGCGCGATCTGATGGCTTATAAGCAACGCCTGGGATACGTCCCCGAGGAGCCGCATCTTTACACCCATCTGAGCGGCCTCGAATATCTAGGCATGGTTGCTCAATTGCGCAATCTTACTCCAAGACCTGCAGCGGAGCGCATTGATGGGCTGCTCCATTTATTTGCCCTCCATGGCGATCGCGACGTACAAATTTCGTCCTACTCGAAAGGAATGCGCCAGAAAGTGCTGCTGGCCGCGGCGATCATGCACAATCCCGATCTGATCCTGTTGGACGAACCATTCTCGGGACTCGATGTTGGCTCATCGCTGGTGTTGCGCAGCTTGATTCAGGAGCTGGCCGCGCGCGGCAAGGTGATCCTATTCAGTTCCCATGAACTTGAAACTGTAGAGCGTATCTGTTCCCATGTCCTGATCCTGCATCGCGGCAAGATCGTTGCCGACGACTCGATTGAGCGCCTACGAACGTTGATGGCGTTGCCAACGCTAGAAGGAATTTTCTCACAACTCGCCGTGGAGCAGGATGCAACGACCATCTCGCGAGAGATTGCGGACCTAATTCATGCGTGAAGAATACGCCGTGAGGAAATTGCAATTTCGTGTACTTTATCGCGTGTTTCTGCTTCGCGTAGTCGATCTCGAACTGCTGTCGGCTGACGGTGACACAACCAGGCTGCTAGGCCAGTTTGCCGCCTTGTTCGCCGCCGTCAGCTTTATGTTCACTGCCCCGTTGATCTTGTTCGGAGGTGGGCTTCCGCAGATCGATATTTTAACCATGGAACACTTTCTGATTGCGACAACGATGGTCGTGATCGGCCTGTTCTCTGTGTTGAATTGGGATTCCATCTTTCCAGACCGACGCGATGTGCTTGTGCTTGCGCCTTTACCCGTCCAAGCCAGCACGCTCTTTCTGGCCAAGCTTGCAGCGCTGGCCTTTGCGCTGGGCCTTTCGGTCATCGCTCTCAACGTGTTCACGGGGCTTGTTTGGCCCGCGGTATTTTTCGCCCCACACACAGGCATCCTTGCAGCGTGCCGATCCCTGGCTGCCTACTGGATCACAATGTTCGCGGCCGCAGCCTTCATCTTCTGCTCCGTTTTAGCGGTACAAGGGATCACTGCCCTTTTGCTGCCGCGCCAGCAATGCTTAAGGCTGTCGGCACTGTTGCAGGTAGCTGCCTTCTGCCTATTCGTCGGGGTTTATATTCTCGAACCCTCGCTGCAAGACCCCGGCCTACTTGCGACACCTGAAAATCAGCGATTGCTTATGTGGTTGCCCACGTATTGGTTCTTTGGGCTCTTTCAACAACTCAACGGATCGATGTTTTCAGGGTTTGCTCCGCTCGCAAGCAGAGCGTGGATCGGATTCGCCGTGGCTGTATTTGCAGCCAGCACGACACTGCTGCTTTCGTTTCTTCACACTCTCCGAAAGACCGTAGAGGAGCCGGACATTCTGCCGGGTGCTGGCAAAATCAATTGGCCGCAAGCCCTCGGCAGTTCTCTGCAAAGCGCGGTTTTGCTTTTTACGGTCCGTACCCTGCTCCGCAGCCGCCAACATCGCGTGATCCTTAGTTTTTACCTGGGAGTTGGATTTGCGATAGCGTTGGCCTACGTCAAGTTTCCTCTCGGCCAACACGGCCTATCGCATGTCGCCGCGACTGCGCAAACCACCGTGCCATTTCTGGTCGCGAGTATCTTAATGATGTGCGTTGCGGTGGCCGGAGTGCGCGTGGTTTTTCCACTGCCGATCGCATTGCGGGCCAATTGGATCTTTCACCTCACAGAACTACGAGAAGCGTCCCAGTACTCCACGGCTGTTCGACGCTCGCTCCTTCTACTCAGCGTAGTACCAGTTTGTCTGATTGCTGGCGCACTGCTTTTTTTTATTTTTCCTTTTCGGCTAGTGATCGAACACCTCTTGGTTCTTGGTCTCCTGGGATCGATCTTCGTCGATCTCTGCATGCATGGCTTTCAGAAGGTTCCCTTCACTTGTTCCTATTTGCCAGGAAAAGGAAACATTCAGTATGCATTCTGGGCCGGTGTCCTGCTACTCCTACCTCTGATTAACATGGGAGCGCAATTTGAAGGGCGGATGTTAGACAATCCCTTCGGCTATAGCTCGATGATCGTTGCTCTCGGAATTGCTGCATCTTATGCGAGATGGCGCTCGGCAGCCGTGGCCAGGTCAGCCGTTGGGGTGCAATTTGATGAAGTGATGCCTCCGGAGATATTCGCCTTGAAACTGCATCGAAATTGAGCGCTGTCAGTCGATACTTGCGGACATGAGAAGCGTGTGCTGTCTCGATTCCGAGGAATACAGGCCATGCTAAGGACTGCTATGATGGCGCGGTATTGCTTCCGATCCCACGAGATTAAAGCGATGAAATGGGACAAGTTCTCCAGGAGATTCGCACATGAAGAAGATTCTGCTATGGCTCATTGTGCTTGCTACGCTATCGGGGAGCGCGCTCTGCGCCCAAGACATCGCCGGGAACTGGCAAGGAACGCTCCATGCGGACAAAGGACTTCGGGTTGCCCCCAAC
>JAJZDO010000366.1 GCA_021805955.1 Acidobacteriota bacterium | reverse complement strand
ACTCAAATGGCACCTCGTATTGGGCTGCCTGTTCTTTAGTCCTGTCTGTACCGAAGTCAATTGTCCAGAGGTTGCGAGAGCGCCGCACTAGGTCAACCGCGCTTGCAACAGGCCGAACTACGTCTGAATTTGGGCGATTATTCACGTTCATTGGCGACATGAGCATTCTGCGGGCTGTCATATCGTCAATATCGAAAGAGCCGTGAGGGGACGGCCCCACGAAACAAATGCCTGAGTTTTCAGGGAGCGCTAAGGCCAAAGTTGTATCGGCCTCGCTGGTGAGATTGGCGTTTATTTTCTGCACCAATCTGTCATCCAACGTGCGTTCGAATTGCGAGCCATCATCGAAGCCAATCATTGAAACCCGAACATTTGCGCCTTCCAAAATCCACTCGCGGTCGCTCCAAGCCATGAATATGCCGCCGCCTTCGAGAATTCTTTCCAGGATTGTGCGGTTGGCCCCGCCTCGTATGCCTTGCGTCGCCAATAGTCCAGCGCGTTTCGCTTTGCCCACTGCAATCTGCGCTCTGGCCCGCTCAAACCAATACGTGACTAGGTCGGCCCCGCCTGGCACGCGCCCTTCGTAGAGCGCCCGCAGTGCGTCCACATATTCATCTCCAAGCTCGGCGCGCATTTTCTCATCGCCCAGAAACGGCGGATTGCCGATGATGCAGTCCGCATCCGGCCATTCCGGTTCGACGGGCTTGCCTGTGCCGTCATGCGCGAGAATGGCGTCTCTGTGCTGGATATTGTCGAGCTTGCGCAGAATCGGCTCCGTGGGAACGCCCATGCCGTGCTCCTGTAGCCATTGCAGATAGCCTATCCATACCACCACGGACGCCAACTCATGCGCGTACACGTTCGTCTCCAGGCCGTAGAGTTGCGATGGATGCACCTGCTCCGGCAGGACAGTGGGCAGGCCGTGGTGCGCGGCGAACAGACGCGCCTCCTGCCATAAATCCAACATGCGTTTCAGCGCCAGATAGAGGAAATTTCCGCTGCCACAGGCCGGGTCAAGCACGCGGATGCGAGACAACTCCTGCACCCAGGCATAGAGCGTTTCCTGCATTTTGCCGCGCAGCTTTGCGTAGGCCGCGCCCTTGGTTTTGTCTGCTGCTTCCGCAATTGCCGTGGCTTCCGCTTTTACCCGTTGCCAGCGCTGGCGCAATGGGACCATGACGACCGGCTCGACGATGAGCAGAATGTCTTCCGCGCTGGTGTAGTGCGCTCCTAGCTGGGAGCGCTTGTCCGGGTCAAGGCTGCGCTCAAACAGCGTGCCAAAGATGGAAGGCTCCACGTTCGACCAGTCGAGCGCGGCGGCCTTGCGCAGCGCGGCCATGTCCGCAGAGGTCAGGTCGAAGGCTTCGTCATCGGCAAACAATCCGCCGTTGAACCATGCAATGTCGTACATGCCGAAATTGTTGCCTTTGGTGGACATGGCGGCGAAGAGTTGCCGGAGCTTGCGGGTAAAGCTCTGCGCGGTGCTCCTGTCCTGTTGGATCATCTGGCGAAAGAGGTGGTCTGGCAACAGTCCGATGCTATCGGCAAACAAGCAAAACAGCAGGCGCATGAGGAAATGCGCGGCCCGTTCCGGTTCTGTGCCTCTGTCGCGCAAGCTCTTGGCGAGTGCGCTGAACTCCGCCGCTGCCTGCTCCGTGACCCGCGCGGCTGCCCGCTCCGGCCTCAGCAGTTCCGGGTCGCTAAACAGCGCCCGAAGCACTTCAAGCGGCGGCAACGCGCAATTGGCCGTAGGAGCGCTGGAGAGCAGGTCGTCTAACGTGAAGGCATAAACGCGTGGGGGCGTGTTCGTGAAGTTGGTATGGACTTCAAAGCGGTTTTGGTCGCAGACCACCAGCAGCGGCGGATTTTCCAAATCCTGCCGGTAGTCGGCAAGCTGCGCGTAGGCGGCGGCAAGGTCTTTGTGCTTGCCCTTGTACTCCCAGGCGAAAAAGCCCCGCTTCCATACGTCGGCATAGCCTTTGCCGCCCCTCAGCTTGGAAACATGCTTTTCGAAGGTAAAGGTATCGCCGGTTTGGTCGGCGGCGGCGGGATGCGCTTGGCCCAGGACTTCGCACAGATCGATGAAATGCGATTGCGCGGCGGCCCGTTCGGAAAGTTCGCTGGCTTTCCAGCGTTCGACAAATTCAGGCAGAGCAAGAGATATGCGGGCCATAGAAAACTACGCCCAATCTTACAGAGCGGGGCGCGATTAGCGAAGGGCGGAAAATGCTAGGGATATGCGACATGGGTAGGACCGAACGCAGGTTGCGCGAAGTGAGTCGTTACGCTTAACGGCGCAATTGCGCGAAAACGCCGGGGATGTCCGATCCGCAAATTTCATGTCCGATGCCGCTGAGAGCCGCATAGCTATTGAGGTTCGGAAAATGCTGCAAGCGCGAAAACCCAGAAAAAACCTCTGGCGTATCGGTATCGGACATTCGATTCAGAATCCTGTCGCTAGAGCTATCCTGGGCTGGCGCGAACCCCGCGAAGTGACCTTTCTGGGAGTACCTTTTCTCTGGCTGGAAGCCCGAAACTCCCGCAAATATGGGGCTTTTGATTCATCCGAGCGTGAGCGCTTCGATGCAAGCTCCATGCGGCGACAGGATGCAGGCGACCAAAATACTTGGCTGGTGAGGCGGCGCGGAGCAAAAAAGGCAATTCATGGGGATGATGGGGAAGTAACTTGTGTGGATTGATAGCCTTACGGATGTTTTGCCGGGTATCTTGCAGAACTAAGCTACGGATTTGCTCGCCACGGCGGACTCACAACCGGTACTAAACGATGTGCCGTGCGGTCAACGCTAGCTTCCGCCAAGAAAAATGCCGCTTCCCCCGATACATGAGGGAAACGGCATGGCCTGGTGTGGCACTTGTGACGGCTTTTGTTCTAGTCGTTAGCTGCGCTCAATGGCCTGTCCAGACTGCGGACT
>JAJZDO010000161.1 GCA_021805955.1 Acidobacteriota bacterium | reverse complement strand
CGGGCGAGTTGCGCCGCGTATCGACGTGGCTTAAGGAACTGGGCGTCGAAGAAGCGGTAATGGAATCAACGGCACAGTCCTGGCGATCGGTGTGGCTGGCGCTGAAGGGTACCGAGTGGGCCCAGGCGCAAGTGGATACGATCCGGCTCAAGCTGTTCAAAGTCGGCGCCCTGGTCCGCATCAGCGCCCAGCGCGTGTGGCTGGAACTAAACTCCACCTATCCGTGGAAGCGCATCTATGCCCAGGCCTGCGACGCGCTGCTGAGGCCGACTGCCTCCGACCAACCACCTTTTTCCACAGCAGCCGGCAATCGGTCCGGCGGAGCCATGCGGAAAATCATGCTTCGAGCCTGAAAAAACCTCTGCGAAAGCGCCAAACCCAGACTGAAGACTGCTCCGAGACCGAACGACCACACTTCTGCCCTATCAGACCGCCGAGCTGTCGGATGAAATCGATCCGTGTGAGATATCGCGGCTAGAGTTGCTACGAGATATGAACGAGCAGCCCAGCCAACGCTGGACTGTTCACGAAGAGCGGAACTGCTGCAAGAGAATCTAGTTTTTCATGTGCAGCAGGATCACGGTTGCTTTGCCATGCTTTGGAACTGCGATTGTGAGTTGGTTGCCGTTGCGTTGCGGGCTGATAGATGTTTTCTCTCCCAAATCTACGGAATCAACTTCGACAGATTGGACCGCAGCCGCGTTGGGGAGCCGGGCAATCACCTGCAAATTGGTATCGAAGCCGTCGGCATGATCCAATGCTCGCCACGCGGAGACCATGGTGATCATGACATCGCCATTTTTCAATTGAAAAATATTGCCGAAGGTATTTGCGGGCAGATCGAGCGCGTGAGGATAGAAAATCCACTTCTTGCCGGCGAACATATTCACGAACGGTTGATACATATTGTGGAGTTTCTGGTTATACGCAATGGTGTCAGCCGGCAGCGGCTTGCCGTCCCGGCTATGGTCCGAGACCAGAGAGTTGAAGGCTCCGTAGCGCAAGCAGTGGAGATAGAGAATTTCCTGGTCGGCACCGTCGCCGTCGAGAATCATCACGTGGCGTGTCAGACCAAGGTAGCTTTGCGTGGTGATCCATCCGGGACTCACTTCATAGGGTGCATTTTCCATCATCATGATGCCGTCAATCCCGCGGGTGCTGGCGATAGTGACTGGCTTGTTCGCGGTGATGGTCATGCCGCGGTCGTGCAGCAGTGGCCCGATGTACTGATCGAGCAACCGCCGATACATAAACTCCGGATAATAGGCCGGCTTGTTGTCGACCATGGTGATGCCATCGTCATGCGCGAAGTCGAACATATAGCTACGTCCGTACACGTCCCAGAAAAAGCCCGCCGCGTCCGGATATGCCTGCACCATTTGTTTGGCTTCATCGACCATGTGCTTGCCAAACCCCGTGCTGGGATCGGAGTTCATCAGCCAGCAGGCGCGCTTGCTGGGATATTCACGTCCTCGCCAGGCGGCGATGGTCTGGTCGTCTTCACTCTTGGCGATACTCTTCGAGAAGTTTTGCTGCGCGTACCAGTACTCCGACTCGGTGGTGTTGTAGTAGAGAAATGTGCCAACCCCGGCTTGCTTGCTCAAACGGCAGTGTTCCTCGATGGCTGAGCGGGTCAGGGTCGGTCCACCGGGATCGGAGATGTCTATCCAACTCTTCATCTCCGGCGGTGGAATCATTTCGCCATACAAGTGATAGGGACTGTGATATTCCTCCCAGCGCACGCCCAATGCATATCGCTTGGCATACGCCTCGCGCACTTGCTGGGTTGTGAGCAGCGGATCCATCAGATCATCGCCGCCGGTGTAGGCCCCATCCCATTTTTCAAAATTCGGATTGGGATCGAAGTAGGCTTTGTATTTGGAATAGAACCAACCAAGTGCGGGACGCCAGTTGGCTGGCTGCGCCGCGATCAACAAACTTGTTTCCAGGTCGTGGGAGGTGCGAAGGCCCAGGTCCTCATTGCTCACCTGGAAATAAGGCCGCTCACTGGCAGGGTATTGCCGCGAATTCCAATAGAAGTCCGCCAGCGCGCTGGTGTTGGTAAGGAAACGTATGCGCACCGCAGGAACTTCCAGCGGAGAAGCGATGGCCAGCGCTCGATCCGTTCGCTTGGAGTAGAAGACCATCAGCGGCACGGTCGTTCTCCACTCGCCTTCGCCGATGGCTCCAGAGGTGGATTGGCCGTAGTCGATGGAAAACGGTAGCCAAGGCTTCACGCGGAACGGCGCGTTTGAGATTGGCGCCCATGCCTCTCCCCCTAAGGGCAAGGGAACGTCATAGATCACCCGCACGGTGCGATCTGGGCCGGAAGTCTTCTTGATGCGCACATTCCATCGCACATCCTTCGGTTCGACCAGGAATGTTTCGTGGACCACGAATTCCGCGCCTGGATATAGCTTGTCGAATGACAGGCTATCGATATCGCCATTTTTTGACTGCTTCAGATTTGTGACGGTTCCGGGATCGGAAATGTCTCGAAACACGCGATTGCGCAATTCGTCATAGAGTGTTAGCCCGCCGATGCGCTTGCCTACACTGAACGTCAGGCCGCGGTTGCCGTCGGTGTCGGAGGTCGCGTCGGCGAGCGTCTGGTTGCAATAGTCTTCATGGCTGACCTGGTCGACAAGGTGGTCGATGACGCCGGTCGATTTGTCGACCGATAACTGAATTGAGTCATTCGCTGCCGTCCACTGATTTTGAGAGCTCGAGGCTGGGAGTTGGCTCGCAAGCAGAGGCAAAGTGCTCGCCATAAGAAATGTTGCACAAGAAATCCGAAGGATTTTCATGGTTGCAATCAATGTAATGCGAAGGCAAAGGAAGGTCAATTTTTACTGGGAATGCAACGATTCGATTGACTTCCTTGACATCGCGAAGGTGGCTCGCAGGGAACAGTTGAGCCGGCATATCCTGGCA
>JAJZDO010001007.1 GCA_021805955.1 Acidobacteriota bacterium | reverse complement strand
GTGTCCAAACGTAAACGCACCCGTCAGCAACAACAGGCATGTCACGGCGGTCGCCGCCAACACATGCATCCACTCGCTTCGCTGCGGCCTCGTGCGCTGCAGTACGAACAGGCTCAGCAACACTCCCAGATAGAGCGGAATTAATTGCCAATAGGCTCCAAGCCACACCGAGGCAAGCAGCAGAGATGCGCACGACAGTATGGCGAACACAAACCCGGTCCGCCTCGGCATCCAGCCCAGAAGAGCGAATACCGGCGGAATCGCCAGCACAAATCCCACTGCTTCCAGCAGACGCATCAGCCCACCACCCCTGGGCCGATGCTGCAGTGCATATTCTCGACGGGCATTTTCGCAGCCTCTGCGAGGATTTTTCCTGCTGCAGATGGCGGATCGAGGCCCAATACAGAGCGAGCACGAAGCGCCATCATCCTGGCTCCGGGCAAATTGAAGATTTCATGATGGTCTCCAGGCATCACTTCAACCTGTACCGGCCTCCCGAATAGCTCCGACCAGCCCATGTCGGCCGCCAGCATCGGGCCCGTCGGCTCTTGTTCACTGCGGAACAGCAGTGCTTTTCCCTTCAGCGGCCCGGCCTTTGCTGCCAGACGCGCTGTCGCTTGCAAATGCTGGTCGAGCTTCTCTTCTTCGTTCTCGCGAGTGTCCCAGGAAGCCGCCCAACGCTCCATACCGGCCCCAACTATGCCCACCGCCAAAGTCATTGCCCGCAAACTCCTCTGGAGAAATGAGCCTGGCTTGGCTCCGCCACTTTTCCTGGGACGGCTTCCCTCCCAGCGAAAACGCTGCAGGTGATAAATCGCCAGCATCAGCCAGCAACGCAGCGGCGGCTGGCTGTTCCAATAGTCCGGAGCCCAGGCGTCGATGATCATGGCCAGTTCAATTTGCTGCCCAAGTTGTTCCAGTCGACGCGCAACCCCATACGCAATCCATCCGGAAACGCACCAGCCTGCCAGTCGATACGGCCCCGACGGCTGTACTTCACGAATCAGGCGAACATAGAAATCAATCAATTGCTCATAGTTGGCAGCCGCCATTGCTGCGTTGTCCTGCTCCAGTGTCTGGATCGCGTACACCGGTTGATCTGTACCTAGTTGCTCTGCCAGAGTGCGAAAGATCATGCTTTGCGAAATCACAAAAATCGGATGGCCTGTCCCGAGCGGCTGAATCGGGACGATGCGCGGGTTCTGGGCCAGTTCTCGACGGGCCCCCGCAACTGTTGCCTGCTTCGCCCCGGCTCGCGCTTGATCCAACCACGCCGCCATAGCGCCAACCGTCGGATAACGGAAAACTTCCGCCGCCGTCAATTGCACATTGAATTCGCGCTTCAGCAATATCTGTAGCCTTGCCAGCAACAGCGAGTGGCCGCCAAGATCGAAGAAGTTCGAGTCGACATCCAGGTCCTCAATTTTAAGCACCTGTCTCCAGATGCGAATCATGTCGCGCTCGCTCTGCAACACCGGTGCCTTCGCAGCCGGAATCGCCTGTTCCTGCTCCACCGCAACGGCAGTCGGAAGTGCAACATCCTGTTTGCGCGGTAGAAGGCGTTGGATCACGGGCAGCAGAGGTGCCGTCGCCGTCGAATATTTTTCCCTCTCTTCTACTGCCATCGTTTTCAGTTGCGAGAGAGCTGTATCGGGAGCCATGACAGCTTCGCGCAACAGATACGCAAAATGGCGCTGGACTGCCTGAATCGTTGCCTCCGTATACAGCGTCGCATCATACAAAAACTCCAGAAATACGCCGGTCTCGCGCTCTACCACGCCCAACTGCCACTCGCTTCCAGTCACGACGGGAACATCCGGCAACGAATCGACATCGAGCTCTTTCCATCGCATGTTATGCACAAATGACCGCTGATAGAAGAACGTGACCTGGTTCAGCGGATGATAGTGCTTTCCTACTCGCATATCGACCAGCGGTGTCAGCAGGCTCAGCGGCAATGCCTGTTCCATTGCATCCATCGACTCCGCGCCGAACCGAGTCACCAGTTCACGGAAGGTTGTTTGCTCGCCAATATGGCCCGTCAGACAGATCGAGTCCGCCAATGGCCCCATGACTATTTCCGTATCGCCCATCCGATTGGCATGCGGTGTCAGAAAAAGTATGTCGCTTTGTCCGCTGTATCGCGACAGCAAGGCCTGGAAAAGCCCTCCGAACACGGCGAATGCGGTGGCCTGGCATTCACGCGCGAAACTGCGCGCCAATGCTACCGTTTCAGCATCCAGAACTTCTGTCACCAGTCCCGCGCGAGCATCGCTCGCATCAGCACCTGAGTCGTCTTTATCATGCGGTAGTTCCAGCGGTGTCCAAACTCCACCGAGATACGTGTGCCACCAGGCCAGCCGGCGATCTTTTTCGGGGCTCGCCAGTAATTTCCGCTCTGCCTCCGCGTAAACGGAAAACTGTACTGGAGAAGTCTTGTCCCCCTTCTCATCGCCTACAATCGCCTGCTGATACGCCTGCTGCAACTGCTCCAGAAACATTCCTGCCGACCATCCATCGACGATTCCATGGGAGAGCGTGATCGCCAGCCAATGGCGATCACGATCGAGCTGCAGCACACGCACGCGGAACAATGGACCGTTCGAAAGAGAAAATCCCTCTCGTCCTTCGCGGTCGAGAATCGCCTGGTCCGCAAGCCGCTGCATATTGGAACGTGACCCATCCGGCCCCTGCACATCTGAAACAAGGAAACGAAAATCGATCGGCAATTCCGGATGAATCACCTGCCACACTTGGTCGTTCACTTCTTCCAATGTTGTTCGCAAAATCTCATTCCGGCGAGCGACGTTCGAAACCGCCTGCGCGAGCGCGTCAACGTTCAAAGGACCCGTCAACTGCAGACGAACCCGGACATGGAACGCAACGCCTCCTGGATTCAGGGAGTCCAGACGCCAGAACCTCCGCTGGAACGCC
>JAJZDO010000670.1 GCA_021805955.1 Acidobacteriota bacterium | reverse complement strand
TTCAACTCATAGATCGCTGGAACATGGACGCTGCCCGCGATCGCAACTTGCGGTCCCACTGCGGGAATGTAAATGACATCGCCCGGCAACAGCGGCGCATCGTGCGATTTGTCGCCATCGATCAAAAGATCGTAGAGATCGAATGTCGTCACAACCTTCCCGCCACGCCTCAATTCAATCCGCCGCATCGATCCTTGTTCGGAGGGACCTCCGGAGGAAAACAGCGCGTTCACCAGCGTGCTGAGCGAGCTGACGGTATAGCTTCCCGGCTGCCGCGCATTCCCGACCACGTATATCTGGATGGACCGCAACTGGCCCATGTTGACGCTCAGGTCGAAGTTGCGAAACACGCGGCCAAGCTGGTCCTTCAGATAGTCATTGAGCTGCTGGAAATGCAGGCCCGCGACCTCGACGTTGCCGACCTGCGGAATGTACACGTCGCCTGCGCGATCGACGGTCGCATGAATATTGAAGTTGACCTGGCCCCATACGCGGACCAACAGTTGATCGCCCGGACCTACGACATAGTCGGAGGTAACAGGAGTGCGATCGATGGGCGCGAACTGAGCCGCGTTGCTGGAAAAGAGGTTCGCACCGAAGATGGGCAACACGGCCCCCACGGAGCCAGCTACTACCCGCTGAAATTCCGTGAGGGGCTGTTCCTGCCGCAAGTTCGCATAAGGATTGTATGGATTGGGATAGGCCCCCGTAAGCTGGTTCCCATATGGGAACTGATCGACGTATGTCGGAACATTTTGATGAATGCCGTTGCCGCCGATGGCCGAAGGCTGCTGCGGCTGGCCTGCCGTTCCATACGCGCCTTGTCCCGTGCTGTATTGTTGCCCGGTCGCATAGGGATTGGCGGATGTGCCCGTACACTCCGGCGAAAACGCGCTCGCGGGGCTCGAACAGTCGGTCGTTTGCGAAGTCGAGCTTCCACCCATGAGCTGGGCGCTCGCCGCCATCGTTCCCATACACAACATCGCGGCGAAAAGGGGAAGAAATCTGCGTAGCATTTGAGTTGACCCTAGTAGTGTAAATGCTGGGCTGGCCCAAATCATTCACATGGTTGAAAAAGCACACGTTTTCCCGTGTTGTCGGCAGGCGGATGCGACAACACGCAGAGCGCTCGCGGAGACCTTCTGGTATCTGACGATAGCACGACAAAGCGATATCGTGCCTTCCAACTCTCCATTTCCATGGAGCCGCAGGAGGACTGCGTCTGTATCTGCGGCGGAGGCGTCGTGGGTTCAAGCGGTTGGAAAGCGGTCCGTCTGCCGGACAACGGTACAATCCATGAAGGAGCCATGGAATGCAACAGGATGCAATCCAACGCCTTGACGGCGGACTCCGCAAGCGAGGAGACTGTGCCAAGCAAACTTCCGTTTCTGCGATTACAGCCATATACAACGGAGAAAAATACATCGCGGGCTACCTGGAAAGCGTTTTGCAGCAGGATTATCCCGGCATTGAACACATTGTGCTGGATGGCGGATCGACTGATCAAACGGTCGACATACTGCGCCGGTATGACGACAGAGTCGAGTATTGGGCGAGCGAACCTGACAACGGAGTTTATGATGCATGGAATAAGGGCCTAACCGAAGCGCGAAGGAGATTGGATATGCTTTCTCGGTGCGGATGATGAGTTTCTGCCCGGCGCAATCAGCGCGTATATGGAAATGGCTCGGGACAATCCGCCGGCTGAATATCTCAGCTCCCAAGTCGAATGGGTGCATGAATCTGGCTATTCACACGTCATCGAAGAACTGTGGAACTTTTCGAGTGGAAGGAGCAGTTGCTGCCCAAAAAATCTACGGCCGAGGCGATCCACTCCGCCCTGGGCCAATGGACGGAACTGAACGTGTTCTGCTCGGACGGCGCGGTGGCCATCGACAACAACATCAGCGAGCGCGAGATAAAGCGCGTCGTGCTCAATCGCAAGAACAGTTTTTTCGTGGGCAATCCGCGCGGTGGCAGAACGGCGACACGATGTGGACCCGCAACTC
Source organism: Acidobacteriota bacterium (assembly GCA_021805955.1). The sequence goes on along the minus strand of JAJZDO010000670.1, from coordinate 8,261 downwards.
TATCTCACGCAGCTGCTGGCCAACCTGACCTCGGCACGCATGAGCGAGCTATCCGCATGGCTGCCAGACCAGTGGAAGCTTACTCAGGCCGCACGGCTGAGGAACCCGGAGAACCCCGCTGTCCCCACTGCGTAGAACCCGTGGTTCACGTAGCGCTCACGATAGTACCTGAACTTCGAGAGTTCATAAGTAATAGTGAAAATGCTCTGACTAACGCTGTTCCGTCCGCGTACCCCGCCACACGATGGAGACGAGCAGTGGCCTCAATGGTCGCCTCGGACGCTGCCGTGAGAAGCGATGCGGACGGCTTCGCTTGCCGCCGCTGTGATTGCCGACGCGACCGAGCGTCTCTTCGTGATGATCGAGTTTCCTGGATGAGAAGAAGATTGACTGGACAAAAGGATGACTGTGGCTCGGGCAGGGTGCGACGCTGCAGTTCCACCCAGATCGCTCCGCAGCTTCAGCGTCGGCTGCGGCTCGCTGGACAGGAGCGGGTCGGAATTGCGCGCCACAATTGGTGTTGCATCCACAGCAACCTCAACCGGAGGAGAAATTGAGACGGTTGAGGGCGAGGAAGAAAATACGCGACGCGTTCCCAGAGCCTGCCCATGCAATCGAACCGTGTCGGTGCGTTTCCTCCGCGGAGGAACACCGGCGTGGGTAGTGAGCGATTGGGGTTTTTCCGGCTGCGCAATCCGCGGCTGCTCATAGGAAAGCACGACGAAGAGCGATGGCACGACGCCCAAAAATCCAGCGCAGACTAGCAATCCTAGAGTCGCACGCAAACCCAGCAACCAGCCAGGGGTTTTTCCGGTTTCCGTCAGGATCGAGCGAACCCGCACTTTGAGTTGAACCGACGAACCCGCGAAATCCAGATTCCATGGCGTGGGCCCTTGAGTTACATGCAGCCTCGCAAAGCGAACCAGACATTCGGCATAGGTGGCGCGCCTGTCAGGAGAATCGCCGACGACCGCCAGATCGCAGGCAAGTTCACTTTCCAATTCGAGCCTGCGCATGGCATACCAAACAGCCGGATGAAAGAACAATAGCGCGCGACAGAGCGAGGCGATGCCGTTAAAGACGAAATCTCGGCGTTGAACATGCTGCAATTCATGGCGGAAGATGTCTCTTAGCTCGCTCTCGTTCTGTTCCAGGCAAAACGGCGGCAACAAAATGGTGGGCCTGATCCAACCGAAGGTTGCGGGAGAATGAATCCCCGAGAGCATCAGCAACCGCACATTGCCGGCATCCAAACTCTCCGCGATTGGCCGGAATATGTTCTCGATCGCAGCGGGCGCCGTATAGGTAAAGCGAAGTATCCATCGCAGGTGAAGATGCTTTTTGATATACGCGACGAAGAAGTATCCCAATACGATGAAATACAGTGCTGCCAAACCCCGTAAGACGATCGAGATGGGAAACTCCCAGGAGCGCTGGACTTGCCACTCGCCGACCGGTGCTGTCATGGCCAAAGCCGCGGGTACCTCCAAGGGGATAGGCGGCGATCCTTGGGGCACAAGAGCTGCCGCCAGCCATAGCCAATAGCATCCCGCGCTGATGAGGAAACCGAACCAAATCAGAAACCGTCTTCGAGGGAAGGACACAATTTTGCTCATTGCCCAACAGATACAGAAACCCAGGGACGTCTTGAGTAGAAATCCGGTGAATGCTGCCATGATCGCTAGCTGAGTCTCTGGACGCATGACACCTCCGATTTCTGGCCTGCTGACGCTTTGCGTTGCCTCCGCCATCCACGAGACGAGAAGCGCCGCGCTCTAGTTCCGGTTACGTCCGCTCGACGGCTCGTTCTTTTTACGATACTCCCGGATCTGGGACTCCAACTCATCCAGGTCCTTTTCCCTGACGGTTGCCGCCTCCAGCAAGTTGAGGAACAGCCCGGTTGCGGAGCCGCCAAAGTTCCGCGAGAGTAGCGCCTGTACGGATTGCTGGTCGATTGTCTTGCGTGAGATTAGAGGTTTAAAGACGAAGACCCGTCCCCGACTTTCGTGCGCGATGAACCCCTTCTGCTCCATGATGCGCAGCAACGTCTGGGTGGTCTTGTAATTGGGCCGATCCCGCGGGACGTGCGCATTGACGACATCCTCAACCGTGGCTTCGCCGCCTTCCCAAAGGATCTGCAGCAACCTAAGCTCGCTTGCGGTCGGGAGTTGTCTTTCTCGTGATTCTTTCAATCGTTTCCCTGGCATCTGCCTCACACCTTCCGGCGTCTGTATCAAATTGTAATGAGCGCAGTCTCTCATGAAAAGAGGGACGGAGTCTTAAGTGTTTTCAGGTGTTCATTTGACTTGCTATGTCTTAATACGTTAAGACATTAGATGGCGCGCCGCACTTTGGAAAGAATCGGATGCGGCCAAACAGACTGCAGTAACAGCCAAACATGCGCGAAGAACGACAACTCGCTCCGCAAACCCTTGTATACGGAAAGGCCGCCAGATACGAGTATACGGAGTGCGGCAGAAGATTCGCGATATCGCTGTTCCATGGAGCCGTTCCGCCGGGATTTCCCGCCTACAAATATTCAGGATGCCTTCATACGCCACGTCTGTAAAAAGAAGACGTGCCGAGATCGGGACAATATTTTTCCGCGCAGTTCCCGCAGACTGCTTTGGGTTTGGAGTTTCTCATGGTTGACGATGGCGATATTCCGGTGTCGTACCTTTTCTACACCGTTGCAGTGGTTGCCTTGCTTGGGCTTCTTCTGATCGGTGGATTTTTTCTATGTGCCCGCTAATGTTGAAGATTTTCTATGTCTTAAATACTTACGATTCCCCTCGGCGCCATTTTGAGAGACGAATGAAAACCTTGATGAAGCTTTCTGGCAACACTCAATGGATACACGCTAGAAGGGGTGACTGATCGTGCCACATTCGGGACTCTCTGGCATTCACCTTGACCCGGTTGAGTTGAATGGCCAGCGGCTATACAGCCAACGCGTCAATCCGATCTGGGTCAAACTGCTCGATGTGCTTGGCATGAACGTCCGCTACACGCGTTCCAGCGGCGCTGAGCTGTATACCGACGACGGCCGCGTGATTCTGGATTGCCTGTCCGGTTACTGCGTCCATAACGCCGGCCATAACCACCCGTATATCGTCGCCGAACTGATGGCTGAGCTGCACGCTCAGACGCCAACGATGTTGCAGAGCAATGTAGTCGAGAGCGCCGGTCAACTCGCTTCCATATTATGCGAACAGTCTGGCGGCAAAGTCTCGAAAACATTCTTCTGCAGCTCCGGCAGTGAGGCCATTGAGGCGGTGATCAAGTTTGCACGCGCCTGCACAGGTCGACCCGGCATCGTATACGCCTCTGGCGCATTCCACGGGCTTACCTGCGGCGCTCTCTCCCTGATGGGCAACGATTTTTGGCGCGAGGATTTTGGGCAAATGCTCGACGGCACGCACGCTGTGCCGTTTGGCGATTTGACAAAGCTCGAAAAGCTGCTCAAAGAGCGCACGGTCGCGGCTGTAGTACTGGAGCCGATCCAGGCGGAGGCCGGAATCATCCTTCCTCCGGCGGGATATCTCGCCAGCGCGCAGCGTCTCTGTCTGAAGTACGGTACGCTCTTCGTACTGGATGAAGTGCAGACCGGCATCGGACGAACGGGCAGATTTCTCGCGGCGGAGCGCTACGATGTACAGCCGGACATGATTGTTCTAGCCAACGCACTGAGCGGAGGCCTGGTTCCGATCGGCGCAGTTCTGATGACGGATATAATTTATAAGTCTGTCTTTCATTCGTTGCGGCGGGCCTTCATCCATACTTCAACCTTCAGCGAGAACGCGCTGGCGATGCGGGCTGGGTTGGCCACGCTGAAGGTCCTGAGCCGCGAGCGGCTTGCGGAGCGAGCCGACACGATGGGTGTCGAACTGCGTGACCGCCTGCGCGCCGCGCTCGCTTCCTTTGAGATGGTCAAGGAGGTGCGCGGCGAAGGTATGCTCACCGGAATCGAATTTCAGGCGCCATGCAGCGTTTCGATGAAATTCTCGTTCGAGGCATTCAAAGCAATTCATCCTGCTTTGTTTGGACAGATCCTGGTGATGCGGCTTTTCAAAGAAAAGAACATTCTCACGCAAATCTGCGGAAACAACTTCATGGTGCTCAAAATCGCTCCTCCCCTCGTAGTCTCCGAACAACAAATGCATGATTGCGTCGCTGCCGTACGCGATGTTGTCGATACGATGCATTCGTCCGCATCCTTCTGGTCTGACGCGCTCAATTTAGGCCGCAGAGCGATAACCGCGTAGCCGCCATTCCCATGCTCTGAAACCGACAAAGGGAAGTAGGGGTTTGATCTCCGCAAACTTGACGCCAAAAAATGACATGACGGACGTCCTCATTCTCGGCGGTGGTCCCGCCGGATTGGCAGCGGCAATTGCGTTACGGCAAAAAGGCATCGAATGTCTTGTGGTCGAAGCTCTGGGGCCGGCGATAGACAAAGGCTGTGCTGAAGGGCTGATGCCAGATGCCCTCGCTTCCCTGCGCGAACTCGGCCTGGACATTACGGAGGAGCACGGCCATCGCTTTCGCGGCATCCGCTTCAACAACCCCGCGCATCGGGTCCATGCGGACTTTCCCAACGGTACCGGCATCGGAGTGCGACGCACGAAATTGCATGGGCTGATTGCCGACCGGGCCCGCGAAGCGGGTGTTCCGGTGCTGTGGGGCAGTCGAGCCAAGTTGCTGGACAACCGCTCCGCCCTTGTCAATGGAAGGACGATATCGTTTCGATATCTGGTCGGTGCCGACGGGCACGCATCAGGCATCCGAAAGTGGGCGGGGCTGGGCGAAGTCCAGCGAGAGAGCGTGCGTTTCGGTTTCCGCCGTCACTACGACATCGCGCCGTGGAGTGAGTATGTGGAGGTACACTGGGGACCGCCCGGCCAGGTTTATCTCACTCCTGTTGCCGCCGACAGTGTGTGCGTCGTCTTCATCACAAGAAATCCCAAGCTCGCACACGGAGATTTTCTCGCCGCTTTTCCATCTGTTGCCGCCAGACTTCAAGGTATTCCGACCATGTCGCAGCTCCGCGGCGGCATCTCCGCCAACAGGAAACTTCGCCGCGTTGCCAACCGCTCGGTTGCTCTGATCGGCGATGCTTCGGGTTCGCCCGACGCTATTACCGGTGAAGGTCTCGCGGTATCGTTCCGCCAAGCTGTCTCGCTGGCAAACGCCATCGATCAGGGAGATTTGGAGCTTTACAACCGCGCGCACAAAAGGATTGGGAGGCTGCCCCATGCCATGAGTTGGCTGATGTTGACGATGGATCGCTGGCCGCAAATACAAGGTCGCGCGATCAAGACATTGTCATCCCATCCGGACTACTTTCAGCAGCTTCTTTCCGTGCATGTCGGCGCCGAGAGCCTGTACCGTTTTGCGATGCGGCAGGGACTACGAATCGGCTGGAGTTTTCTTGAGGCAAGTTTCTACTAGAGGTCTGAGTCTGAAGTTCATTCAACAATTCGATTTATGGAAGCGATTCGAACATCAGCACGCAAGGGCTAAACAGGCTGCGGAAAAACTCCGAATGTATGGCGAAAGGGAGAAATTTGCGGGATGGAAAACAATCACTCAGGCCTCGCGGATCGTTCCTGGTGCATCCTGGCGCGATCCATTTTTTATCCCTTCCGAGAAATTGAGTTTTTCCGCAGCCTGTAAAGCCCATCTGTTTTGCTCCATTTACGGCACCCTTCGGCTCCGCTCAGGGCAGGCTGGAAGTCGTGCCCTGATACAAGACCGAAAATCATTTCTTTAACGAATTTAAGACTCAGGACGCTAGAGGAGAATCGATGCAAAGCGTTTTTTATCGCGGGAATATTGGCAAGGCCGCCGCTGCAAGTCTCGTACTGTTCTGCCTGCTCCTTTTGTCGGATTCGGCCCTGGCCGCCAATAACACGCACGATGAGGTGACGGTAACTCTTGATTCCGCGAGAACATCGATTCACTGGACGTTGCAGGCCGTTCTCCATACCGCCCATGGCGCCTTTACTCTCAAGAGCGGAGTGATTCATCTGAATCCAGCCACGGGAGCCGCGGACGGACTGATCGTTGTCGATGCCAAAAGTGGTGAAAGCGGGGACACGGCGCGTGATGAGAGAATGGAGAAGAGCGTTCTCGAAAGCGATCGGTATCCCGATGTCACCTTTCGCCCCACGTACGCTTCAGGCAATTTCGATTTCACTAAGGACCAGTCGATTGCCGTGGATGGAATTTTTCGTCTGCATGGCGAAGATCACCCGCTCCGATTGCACATTCACGTGATGCCTCAAACGGATAATTCACTCCGCGCAGGTACCCAATTCGTTGTGCCCTACGTTCAATGGGGATTGAAAGACCCCAGTACCTTTATCCTGCGTGTCGGGAAAACGGTCGCCATCGAAGTGGACAGCCGAGCCACGGTGCAACCATGAACGCGGAGCGCATCGGCGTCAACGCTGTCTGTATGGTTTCCACATTTGTGACATGCCCGACAAGAATCGGTACAGTCTTTTTAGACCCGCATGAGCGACACACGCGCACTGTTACGATTCCTCGGCTTGCTGTCGTTCATCATGGCTGCGTCCGGGCTGGTTGCGCAAGAGCCGTCCGTTCAAGTTCCTGTGGCGACTCCGCTCGCAATCCAACTCGGCAAGCACGTTCCCATGAAAACAGGGAAACTTTTAGATTGCCGCTTACTCTACCCGGTCTACGCCCAGAATCGATTGGCCATTCCGACGGGCAGCATTGTGCGCGGCAGGGTTGTCGCGCTCAAACCCGACCGCAGCCGACGCATCCACGCTCGGCTGGGAGGGGACTTTACGCCTTACCATATTCCGGTCGTTCGCTTCGACCAACTGGTACTCCCTGACGGGACCATCCATCCCATTGTCAGCGGCGATGCCACAGACGGCGCGCCCGTCCTGCATCTTTCCACGCCTGCCTCCAAGCAATCGCCATCATTCTTTGCCCGCCAGCTCGCTCAGGTCAAGGTGCACGCCAAAGATACTCTCGCGCTGGTGACAGCCCCAGGACGAAAAGACCGGCTGGTTCAGCTGCTCTACCATCAACTTCCATATCACCCGGAGAGAATCGAAACGGCAACGATGTGGACGGCAATGCTGGCGCAACCGCTCACTCTCAAGAAAGATGAAGCGTCTGGAAATGCGCAGAGCAATTCTGCCGCAGCGTCCAGCGTGTCGCCCAAGCCGCCATCGACATCACCTTCGCAGGCAAAGAAGGAGTCGGACATCAAGTCGGCGTGGCGACTGCGCGCTTATCTTCAGCAGACGATCAGCTCATCCGACCAGAAGAAGGGAAACACGTTTGAAGCGCTGGTTGCTGAACCGATATTCACGCCAGACCGTACTCTGGAGGTTCCCGAAGGATCGATATTGGTGGGGACGATCACCCAGGCCAAGCCCGCGCGATCCTTCGGCCGGGCAGGAAAACTGCGCTTCGATTTCCGTGAACTGAAGCTGCCAGGCGCGCCCGCTCAACATGTCCATGGCACGCTCGCGGGCGCGGATGCAAGCAAATCGCAACAGCTGCAAATCAACTCTGAAGGCGAGGTGCAGTCCAAACCCCAAAATCGTATCATCGTCCCCGTAGTGCTGACCTTTCTCGCGGGACGCGCGCTAGATCAGGACGGAAACTTCGCCGGTAACGCCGCCGTATCATCCAACGGATTTGGAATCATCGGCCGCGCGGTCGGCATCGTGGCAGGCTCCCCGAATTTAGCGGCGGGCATCGGTTTCTACGCGGCCGGCCTCTCCGTCTATGAACGCTGGCTGGTCCACGGTCAGAATGTTGTCTTTGTGAAGAATAGCCGGATTGAAGTGACAACTATACCGACTCAGAACCCGCTTCCCGCGACGGAGCTTCAGCCTGCTCCTTCTAAGGCGGATTGAAAGTATTATGAGCAAATCTTTCGCGTTACTGGACGCACGCTGTTGGCTTAACCTTCGATCGGCGCGGTGTGCCAGCCGATGACCCGCGAACACGCATCTTGAAAATACCTACGGAGACTCCCCTTGGACGTTAAACCCCTGTTCGCCTTGGCCATTTTCGTTACCTTGACTGCGGCGACCTCACTTGCGCAGAAGGCAAGTCAACCGGCGGGCGTCTCCGTTCCTCCCATCTAGTACCGTGACCGTTTGAATGAGTAATTGAGTTTGAGGCGTGCCAGTTTTCTGGTGAACTTCCACTTGACCGTGATCTGGTCGCGATTGGCGCGGCGATTCCAGGCTTTGGCTTGGCGGCGAAGC
>JAJZDO010000441.1 GCA_021805955.1 Acidobacteriota bacterium | reverse complement strand
ACTCCACCTCCTGCGCGCTGGCTCCCACATACGTGGCTGTTACCGTTACCTGCGGAGGCGCCAACTGCGGATAGAGCGAGATGGGCAAGCTGGGGATGACGACCACGCCGGCCAGGATAATGAGGAGCGCGCAAACGGTGGCAAAAACCGGCCGATGGATAAAGAAATCAACAAACACGTTGAGCTACCTCTGCCTCGCAAAATAAACGCGTGCGTTTTGGCTACGTTGATTGAAACTGTTACGGTCAGCAATGCGCCGGACATTTACGACATGGGTTGGACGGGCTCCCCATTGGCTAGAATTTGTATGCCGGAAACAATGACCTTATCTCCAACACTCAATCCGCTTTTCACTTCGTAGGAGTTTCCCGTCGTGCTGCCAAGCTGCACTGCTCTTTGTTCCGCGATATAGTGTCCGTCCTTGTTCGTTGCAACGTACACAAAGTGCTCTCCACCGATTTGTGTCACCGCCAACACCGGAACGGTGGGCGCGGACGTGGTGCTCCAGGTCACGACAGCGCGCACCAGTTGCGCGTTGCGCAGAACTCCGGGCCGGGCATCAATTTTTGCCTTGACCAGGATCGCTTGCAGTTGATCGTCCACCTGTGGCGAAACAAAATAAATTTTGGCATGCGCTATAGGGCTTCCGTCCGCCGTAGTAATTTCTACAGGCAGTCCAACGTGTACCTGGGAAGAGCGGTCGGCTGGAACATAGATGTAGGCCTCAAGCTGGGTATTGTCGTCTACGGTGGTCAGCGTGGTGGTTGAAGAAACATAATCGCCGATGTGCACCGGGACATCGCCCACGACGCCTGCGAACGGGGCCACGATGTGGAAATAAGCCAACTGCTGCTGTGCCGATTTGCGGGCGGCAACATCTGACTCGTACGTAGCCTTGGACGTGTTGAAGGTCTGCTCCGCCTGTTGAAACGCCTGTTTGCTGGTAATGCCGGAGGAGAACAGTGAGCGTTGCCGGACAATGTCTTTTTGATTGAATTCATAGATGGCAAGCGCTTGCTGCTCGGTCGCTTGCTGCTGCGCGACGATGGCTTGCTGTTGGCGGGGATCGATCTCCATCAGGCGTTGCCCGGGGTGTACATAATCGCCGGAATGAACAAAAATCTGCGTGATGTTGCCGCTGACCTGAGGCTGAATCGTCGCGGACCTGCGGGATTTAATGGTGGCAACGTAGTTGTCGCTGACCGGCACAGGCTGCAATGTTACAGGCTCTACTCTTACTGGCATTGCCATTGGACCTTGTGGAGCTTTTTTTGCGGCACTCGATCCACATCCAACGGTGCAAGTCAAAATTCCTATGGTTGCAATTGCGGCTGTCAAGAATGTGTTGACTTTACCCAACTTCAATTCGGCGTCCACCTGGCGTCACCTGCTCCACAATTTTCACTTCGAAATTCAATCGTCATTCAATCGTCGGAATGTTCCGATCAATAACGTTCGCGATCGCGAGGGCACTCTTTCGCGGAGGTCCTCCTTCAAGCATACGTTGAAGGTCTTTGTTGCGTTCTCGGAAACACATCCACGCTGCAAAATTCGCGACTATAGAAGCCCAGCCTGAAAGATGCACGAAAAAGCGCTCCGGATGCAAATGTTTGAACTGAATCTTGTCTTGCAGCGATCATCGACGCAATGCGCCATGAAAGGGATTGAAGCTCGAATGATCGTCGAAGGCGTCGGATTGCTCCGTGTTTTTGAGCCATCCGACGACAGCGTAGGTAAGAGGAGTTGCAAGAACTTCATAGATGACTTTCGTTACATATGCGGAAACGATTAGCGCCAGCAGAGTTTTCCACGGGGCCCTTCCCCAAAACGCGATGATCACCACGGTGGCCGTGTCGACAGCCTGGCCGCTGATCGTGGAGCCGACGGTTCTTGTCCACAGCCAGCGACCGCGCGTCAACAGCTTCATCTTTGCAAGGGTATAGGAGTTGGTGAATTCACCAGCCCAGTAGGCAATCAAGCTGGCGATGACCAGCCGCGGAATGAATCCAAACACGGTGGCGAATGCCAACTGGTTATTCCATCCGGGCGCTGGAGGAAGCGCGACGACAATCGCTCCCATCGCGGACAGCAGGGCAGAGGCAAAAAAACCAATCCAGATGGCGCGTCGCGACGCGGCATATCCGTACACCTCGGTAAAAATGTCGCCAAAAATGTAGGTGATTGGGAATAGAAGTTCTGCGCCGCTCAGGGTCAGCGGCCCGATTCGGCAAATCTTCTGAGCCACCAGATTGGAAATCAGCAGGACGACGACAAAGATCAGCGTCAGCGTATCCAGATGTTTAAAATTGCGTTCCGCGGGCACAGGCATCCTGCAATGAAAATAGCAGGTATACGTCTTTGTTTCGTGGAAATGACGGCCACAGTAGGGTCGGAATCGCAATCTCTCAAGGCTTTTCTCAGCTTCGGAGTTTGATTGAAGTAAGCGATCGACGGATATACTTCCTCCCGCGGTTTGCCACCGAGAGTGCATGTTTGAGCTCATGGCCGGTAGTTTTCTGGAACAAGCGCACCAGCTTGCATTCCGGACCGTGCGGCAAGTGCTCGCTCGCGAGGGTCAGTAGCTTCTGCCAATCATGCCATTCTCCAATCGCATCCTTCATTCCTCCAAGAGCTTCAATCAACTGCCGGTTGGCTGGATCGTTCTTCACCTGCAACATGTAGCGCCATTCTTTCACCTTCAGTCGGTACGAATGCAGATTGTTCCTGGTCAGTCGCCCCGGGGCTGCAACTTCCCGCTGCAGGCGAATATCCGACAGCATCGAATCCTCAGGCACCGCGCAGTCGGCCGCACTAAGCCTTTCCAGGTACGTCGCGGTACGCTTCAGTCGATGCCGTAGCATTGTGCCGTGTTTGACCGCAAAAGAACGTAGTCTCTGAATGTTTCGGGCATGTTCGGCACCAAGATATTCCAGCAGTT
>JAJZDO010000932.1 GCA_021805955.1 Acidobacteriota bacterium | reverse complement strand
CCATATTCCTTGGCAGATGGCGGACAATCTGTTGCCGAAATATGTCAGCGCCACAGGCGGCATTTTGGATGCTGAGCTTTCTCGCAACGCCATCGAGGCCAGCTTCGCTCGTGTTGCCGGTCAGGTCCGCAACCAATACACGCTGGGCTATTACAGCCACATCTCTGTACTCGACAGCCGCTTCCGCAAGATTGAGGTGCGCGTGCTGCTGCCGAACGTGACCGTGATTGCCAAGCAGGGCTATTATCCGACTGCTACCGCAAACCAGTAGCGCTGCATGACGGCAACAGCGACGACAACCGTCCTGGGTCTGAGCGCGGCTTTCATCTGGGGAGCGGCAGATTTCAGCGGCGGTATCGGTGCGCGTTATTTGCGCGTCTACTGGCTGCTTGCAATTTCCCACGCCTCCAGCCTGATCGTACTGGTGTTGCTGGCGAATCTGTTGCATCAACCGCTTCCAGGCGCGCGCATTCTGGCCTACGGATTAGTTGCGGGCCTGGCCGGCGGCACCGCGCTGCTGGTCTTTTACTACGCGCTTTCGCTGGGCAGCATGGGCACGACTGCGGCAGTCACCGGGCTGCTGACGGCAGCGCTTCCAGTTTTGTTTTCGCTGACAACGATCGGCGCTCCCAGCCGTCGCCAACTCATCGGATTCGTGTTGGCCGCCGGAGCCATCTGGCTGATCAGCAGTCCTTCCAGTTCCAGCGCGAAAGCTGTGGAGGGGCAACGCAAGAAGCTGGCTCTGGCGGTGATCTCCGGGGTCGGGTTCGGCATCTTTCTGATCGCGCTGCGGGAGGCAAACAGCGGCGGCCTGCTATGGCCGCTGGCGGCATCGCGCGTCGGCAGTCTGACGCTGGCCATGACCGGCGGGCTGATGTTTTGCCGAGGTCGCTTTACCGCTACGCAGGAGCCGCATCCTTTGTCATCGTTGCAATCTCCATCATCACGGCGACGATTCATTTCACGACCATGGATGATTGGGATTGCGCTGGCGTTGATTGCAGGCGCCTTCGATACCGGCGGCAATTTTCTGTTTGTCGCCGCAACGCGCATCGGCAGGCTGGATGTAGCCGCAGTGCTTTGCTCGCTCTATCCGGCTTCGACGATTCTATTGGCTGCGTGGCTGTTGAAGGAGCGCACCAATCGGCGTCAGGCGCTGGGCATGACCGCCGCACTGGTCGCGGTCGCGTTAATTTCCTGATATAGATTCTCAAATCGTGCGGTAGATGGTTCCCGGCTGCATAACGTGTCCCCAGCTGAGAGTTTCGGCATCGGGAAGATGAAAGTTTGTGCCCGGAATGAGCCCGGTCTGGATGAGCGTTCCAAACTGAAAGTACACCGCGTCCATGTCCGACGGAAGCCCAGGATAATGACCAAAACCTCCATCCGCATTCTGGCAGCGAAGCGCCCAGCGCGCTGCTTTGGCAATGGCAGTCCGACATGCGGGAGAGTTTCCTCCCAGCTGGCGCAGAATAAACACCGCGTCAAAACAGGAATGCACATCCCATGCAGGATCTTTCAGTTGCCATCCTCCATCGGGCCGCTGGTCGCGAAGAACCCGCCTCACGATGGCGTCGGCCTTGGGCGTGGGTTGACCGATCAGCCGATAAAAATGCACCAGATGAAACGTGGATGCCACATGATCGCCGAGGTATCCATCCGCTGCCTGATGGTTGAGGATGTGACGTTGCAATGCCATGCTGTACTCGTGCGGAAACCTGACGCCGAGTGCTGCGTAGAACAACGGGAAGAAGCTCACCGTGTACCACGGTAGTTTCGTGAACGCATGGTTCTCGAAGAATCGATCCAGAACGTGTACCGGATTCACTTGCGGCTTCGCTCCCCATGCGCGCAACCCCACCGCGCCCTGCACCGTGTTGTATAGAATGGCGAGGTCGGACTTCGGATCCAGTTCGCCGGCATGATTCACAAACACGCCATCCGGCTGCTGATGGCGCTGGATAAACTTCACCGAATTTTCTCTATCCAAAAGCGTTCGGCCTTCAGGCTTTGCCAGGGTTGCGGCATACGTGACGGCAGCCAGATCGCTTTCGGCAGTATCGGAAGATCCTTTGTAGCGTGGATCGGGCGATGGCGAATATCCGCCATCCTGGCGCGCGCAATTTTCAATGAACTGGAAGGTTGTGTTCTTGATTTTCCGACCATCGAGCGCGGAAGACGTTGCCAGTTCGCCGACGAATGGAGTTACGTCGAAAGCAGACGCTTCGAGCGGAACACCGGCTGCCGCAACCAGAGCCCACTGCAACATGTCCCGTCTTGAAATAGTCTTCATCCCAGGTCTCCCATGAATAGCTGTATACGCACCATAGTAGTTATCGTTCGGCACGCTTTCAGCGGGGAGTATGTCCTGACATTTCGAAAACAAAGAGGGCAAATCAGTCGAACTGTTCTACAGGGCTGGAAACGGGAAAAGCCGCACGTAAGTGTGCGGCTCTCTGCATCGAAAATCGGAGTCCGGATTGACCCAGGCCACCCCAATTTGATGTTTCAGCCGGGAGGGTCGTCGATTTCGGGAACTACTTGACTTCCGGGGTCGTCTTGGTTGTATCCGGCTTATCGGCGTCATCGGAACTGCCGATGCCCTTGATGCCTTCCTTAAATCCCTTGATGCCTTCACCCAGGCCTTTGCCCAGACCGGGAAGCTTGCTCGGTCCAAAGATCAGAAGCGCTACCACCAGAATCACTACCAGATGCCAGGGCTGTAATAGGTCACCCATACGTTGTTCTCCCGCAGGCTTGTCAGTCGCCTGCCTAGTCTACTCAATGGTATTGTCGCACAATCGCGCACCGATTGTAGCCCAAAGGCGGAACCCGCGTTGTGCCGATGAAAGTGATGATCGCAAGCGCCAGCGGATTCCTGAAGCGGGCTATTGGCCGTCGGCCGCGTCCCGGGTTCCATCGAGTGGATGTACGGTCG
>JAJZDO010000348.1 GCA_021805955.1 Acidobacteriota bacterium | reverse complement strand
AAATCCTGAACATTGCCGCCTGGCTCATTTTGAACGAATAATTTAACTCAAAAAAATAGCGTTCATCATTCTGAGCATAGCGAAGAATCCAGAGGGCGATGGCGACGTTTACCGGGCGAATTTACTCTGGATTCTTCACTCCCCGACGCGGAGCCCTGAGAGTAGCCGAAGGGGTTCAGAATGGTTTCCGTTTGACATCTGGTCTGCATTGATGATGAAGCCGCGCTAGTGTCATGAGTCTTAAATTCGTTAAAGAAATGATTCTCGGTCTTGTATCAGGGCACGGCTCAGTCGTAATGATTCTCGGTCTTGTATCAGGGCACGACTTCAGTCGTGCCGTAAATGGCGCAAAACAGATGGGCTTTAGCCCCTGAGTGCTGCTGCTGTTCGAATCACTTCCATGAATCGAATTGTTGAATGAACTTCAGGCTCAGGACACCCGGTATGCCTACGCCTGTTGCCGCATAAAAGCGATGACCTGGTCCACGTTCACCACTCCCACAAGCTTGTTATGCTCTTCCACTACGGGTAGAGCGTACAAGTTATAGCGATCGAACAGTTCCGCCACCTGCTTGTCGTGCATTCCCGACGGACAACTGACGAAGCGGGATTCGCTGAGCACCGCGACTTTGCTCTCCGGCATGGCCAGCAGCAACCTGGCCAGCGGAACCACGCCGAGCAGCTCTCCTGCTTCACTTACAAGGTAAATTTCCGTCACCGTCTCGGGATCGTCGTCGAAATTGCGCAGCGCTTCGATTGCCTGGGCCACGCTAGCATCCGCCGGCACCGCGATATATTTGGTTGTCATGCGGCCCGCCGCGGAGTGCTCGCTGAACTCCAGCAGCTCTTTGACTTCCTCCCGCTCCTCCGGCTCCATTTCTTCCAGAATGGCTTCGGAGCGCTCCCTGCGCAGTTCGCCTAACAGATCGGCGGCCGCGCTCGGGTCCATTTCTTCCATAATGTCCGCCGCGCGTTCGGAGTCCATGGATTCGAGCAGTTGCCTTTGCAGCTTGGGTTCGACTTCTTCCAGCGCCTCGGCGGCCACTTCTTCGTCCAGCTGGTTGAAGATGGCTTCCCGCTGGACTGGAGCGAGGTCCTCCAGAATATCGGCCAGGTCGGAGGGATGGAATTGCGCCAGCCGTTCATGCGAAATCTTCAGCCGTACGCGGCGGGCCGGGTCCACTTCAATCAGGTCCACAAAATCCCACGGAATCGATCGGGACGGAATCCTGCCTGTAAGGCTCTCGATGGCCCGTTTGCTCACAAACCCCTTCAACAAGCGGCGTATCGCGCCCCGGGTACCTACCTCCACTTCCATGGCACGCATCTCGCCGCCGCCTTCCCTCGGCAGCCACAACAAGGAGACATCGTTCACGCGAACAACTTTTCTTCCATGCACGTCGATAATCTGCTGGTCCATCAAATCGCGATCCAGCAGCAGCAACGGTTCGCCCACATTGAATGCTCTGGGGTGGGCGTCTCCGCGCAGCCGCAATGTCCCGTTGGGCATCTGCTCCAGTCCCGCCGGCGCGACTGCCTGCAGCTCGTCCTTGCGGCCCCAGATCAACTCCGTGACCAGCGATGCCCGCACTCCTGGAGCGACCGCAACCTCCCGCACACGACCGAGCGAGTGGCCGGCCGCGTCCAGGATCGCGCTGCCCAACAGCAGAGACAGATGCACCAGGACAGAGTCCTTCGCCTGCGACCCTTCCATATGCTCATTCTGCTTTTTTGTCTCGTCGAGCTGCATCGCGGGCACTCTCTTTTTCGATCTGCATTCAGCGGTCGGCCAACTGCTTCCTGGTCACGGACAAGTCTCCGTCCAACCTTTCTCGCAGGAAAGTCCGCGCGACAATCAATGGACGCGCTCTGCTCCTGCAAGCGAATCTGTTCGACCTTCCTTGACAGTCTACTCAACCCTCGCCGAATGCGGAGCAGATTCTTTCCAGTTCGAGGACCACAAAAGCCGCCATAATCCCGCGCTGCTCGCCCCCTCCACGAAACCTCATTGCGAGGCACCCAGCGGCGAAACGCGCGTCGCCGCCAATCGGGGTCCCTCGGTTCTCTCGTCTAGCGGTTGTTCCAAATGCGATGCGATATCGGAAACTGGGATGCGGTTTCGCGCTCTTCAGCCAGCCGGCATAGGACGAAAAAACACCCCCCATCGAAGCCGGTTCGTTGGCGAACGGAATGGCCGCCTTGACACTCGGCAAATATGCAAGCAAACTGCCCCTGTGGAGAGTTTCTGGGGAACCTTTGCGGCGACGACCGCACCCGAAGGCCAGGAACAGACAATTCAAGCGGGCCGGGTGTGTGGTGAATTCCATGGGAAGTCGATTCAGTTACACTTTGGACTCGTCGCTGGACAGCGTCAACAAAGTGGAGGAAGCGGCGGAACAACTGGCCCAGGAGTCGGGACTGGACGAGGACCAGGTCTTCCAGATCACCATGGCCGTCCGGGAAGCGGCGGTCAATGCCGTACTCCATGGGAATGCCTACGATCCGAAGAAGAAAATTACTGCCTCGTTTGAAAACACTGGCTCGTCGCTCGTCATTTGCATCGGCGACCAGGGAAGCGGGCTCGATCCTAGCACCCTGCCGGACCCATTGGCGCCAGAGAATTTGCTCAGCGGCTCCGGCCGTGGAATTTTCCTCATCCGCTCATTTATGGACGAGGTACACTTCAAGCTACTGCACCCGGGGACCGAGTTAACACTTATCAAGCACTTGGATTCAACTCAGAAAAGAGCCTAAGGAGGGCTATTACCGTGAGCATGAAGATCAGCACCCGCCAGGTGGATGGAGTCACCATACTCGATCTCAGCGGTCGCATTACACTCGGCGAAGGCAGCGTGCAACTGCGCAATGCGGTTCGTGAATTGTTGGGCAAGGGATCGAAGGATATCCTGCTCAACCTGGCCGACGTCAACTACATCGACA
>JAJZDO010000748.1 GCA_021805955.1 Acidobacteriota bacterium | reverse complement strand
CGGGAACAGACTGAGGGCATCTGCAGAAGGCATCGGCATCAGTCCTGCCTCCGCTAGGCGCTGCTGTTCCGCGGCTGGGACCAGACGCAGGACATCCCACGATCCCCAATTTACCGACAACGCGGGCAAACCTAAGAAACGCCGATAATGCGCGAAGGCATCGAGAAACTGGTTGGCGGCGGCGTAATGTGCCAAACCCTTCGCCCCCAGCAGCGAAGTCGTTGACGAAAAGGCAAGAAAGAAATCCAGCGGCAGGGCCTTCGTGTGTTCGTGCAACAGCAGCGTACCGGTGACCTTGGGCCGGAACATGGCTTCCATTGCTTCCCAGGTAAGGTTTTCGAGTGTCGCCGCGCTGACAACGGTGGCTGCATGAAACACGCCGCGAAGCTGAGGAAATTCCGTTCCAAATCGAAGGAAGAGACGGTCCATATCAGACGGAGACGCAACATCTCCTTCGACAACAGTGACATTGACTCCTCGCGCTTGCAGTTCCCGAACCGCCTGCCGCCGTTGATCGGTGAATGGTGCGGTATCGCTCTCTGTCCCGGTTCTGCTGAGCAAAACAAGATGGCCGGGACGCTGTTCTGCCACCCATGCCGCAACTTGCAGCCCCAACCCGCCCAGACCTCCCGTAATCAGATAAGAGCTATCGCCGCGGATTCCTGTTCCAGTTGAGCTCGGTCGATCGTTGAGCTTTACGTGTTGCAGGCGAGCGACCAGGCGTTCGCCATTGCGGTATGCGATTTGGTCCTCGACATCGTCTGCCAGCAGTTCTGCAAGCAGTTGGGTCGCGGCGGCGTCTGGCGCTAACGCGGGATCAAGATCGATGAGGCCGCGATATTGTCCCGGCACTTCCAGAGCGAGACTCCGTCCAACTCCCCAGGCAAGCGATTGCAGGGCGCTGGGCAGCGTGGAGGAAAAGGAGGGTGTCGGTTGAGCGCCACGGGTCGCGATCCACAGTCGGGCATTACGGTTCGCCGCTTGCATCATGGTCTGGATCACCCGAACGAGGGTCTTGCCGCAGAGATCTTCCGCGAGCGCCGTTCCATCGGTGCTGTTGGAGTCCGTCATGTCAGCGCCCCACAAGTAGACAATTTCCGTATGGTCTTGCTGACACTGTTCTGCCAGACGATTCAACTGTTCAGCAACCGTCTTCGACCCGTCCCGGTGGATGATGTGGCACGCCTCATGCCTCGCAACCAGTAGATTATGCAATGCAGCGCCAACGCCGGAGTCATCTGCAAGGATGATCCAATTGCGGCGGGAGGTAGCAGCAGACTTCTCCTCCAGGCCAGCCTGCGCCACAATGACCGTCTGTTGCGAGGCCGATCCATCGCTGTTGATATACCCAATGTTTTGCGCGGAATCGATTCCTGCCTCGCCCAGAATGCGGATCCACGTCTGCACAGAGACCAGCGGATGCTCAGGGCGAAGTTCGAGATCGTTGAATCGCCACCAGCCATCCGTGAGGCCAAACGTAAGGTCGAGCCAGCGATCTGGGCGAACTCCTTCCACCAGCAGCAGAATCCCGCCGGGCGCGAGCAGTCTGCGGACATGGGCGAGTGTGCGCCGCAGTTCGGCGGTTGCATGCAATACGTTCGCAGCCACTATGATGTCGAAGCTGCCCGCAGTGAAGCCTTGCTCTACTGGAGGATGTTCAATGTCGAGGAGGCGATACGTGATGAAGGGCGCGCGAGAAAACTTGATACGCGCCTGAGACAGGAACGCCGCAGACACATCGGTGAAGCAATAATCGATGTTCTTTCCTACTAGTTCCCGCAGAATAGAGACGGTCGTTGCGCCGGTGCCGCCGCCGATTTCCAGAATGCGGGCCTGGCGGTCGGAGATCGAGTCAACCGCGGCAGAGACCAGTCTGGCAGTCGCCTGGTTAAAGAAACGACATACCGGCGAGTTCTCGTAGATCTGTTCCGCTTCGTCAATGGAACCGTCGGCAAATACCAGTTGCATGGGGTCATATTCCCCTTGCAGAACGGCCGCCAGCCTCTTTGTGCATCGCCGCAGAATCTTGATTTCTGTTGCGGATTCCGGATACGTAGCCGCCAATTTTATCAATTCCGCGTCGGCATCGGGACGAGGGTGGAAATCGACAAAACGGAAGGCGCTGCCATTGCGTTCGACGATTTCATCTTCGAGCAGAATCGCTATCAGTCGTGCCAGCACGCGAGAACGCGCAGGAATTACGTTCAACCGGTGACCCAGTTCATCCAGTGTGAATGTCCCGGTGGGCAGGGGCGACAGTCCTGCTGCCTGCAGCGCCTGCAGGGCCACTGTTGCACAAATTGGCTGCAGGACGGCGGTACCGCGCCCAATACGCATCAGCTCTTCGCTCACCGGCTCGCCGTTGATGCTTGCAATCAGCTTTTCATCTAGTCTTACAGTCGAGAGATCGGAATGTTTGGACAGCAGCGGCTTTGGCTCCCAGACGAGATCGTAAACCCACTCATCGACCGCGCTCCGGCGATCCAGCATCGCAACGTTGGCCGTGTCGACCGGAGGCAGCGCAGCGCCAGTTTGGCGGAAACTCGCCTGATTCGTTTGCCGTGTCATCTGTGGCGTCGCAGATGAATCCAGCCAATATCGCTCTCGCTCAAACGGATATGTGGGGAGCGAAACCGTATCCGCTGCTTGGGACGAAGAAAAGCTGGATGTGTCCAGTTCGCAGCCGAGTACGTACAGCGCCGCGGCGGTTTGAAACAATGTGCGGTCGCCGCTTTCGCCAGACTCAAAGGATGCCAGAGATTTTCCCGTGAGGAACTTTTCCGAAGCCTGGGTGAATGCGCTAAAGGCCGCGCTGTCCGCCATCAGAAGATGAGCAGCGCAACCCTCTTTCGCCAAAGCCGTCAACGAAGCCGTGCTGGGCACCGCGGGATGAGAATCTGGACGCGCGGATGACTCAAAATCCATCGCGGTCGACAGTTCGCGA
>JAJZDO010000819.1 GCA_021805955.1 Acidobacteriota bacterium | reverse complement strand
TGCCGGTCGCTACATGAGAGAAGGCTGCGGCACGCGTATCGACGGATTTTCCTGAGCCGATTTTGACCGACCAAGGTGGAACTATGCCTTGAAGCGACGCTGGAGTGGTTGACCAGCGACCGGAGACGGTGGCCGGCGGCCGTTGCAGCCTATTTGCAGGCCGGATGCGCTGCGGAAACTCCTGTCAGCGATCCAAATCCCCCCCGCCGCAACCCCTTCCAAACCTTATCGACGTATTATGGGTTGATCGGAACCAGATCTCGGCGACGGGAGGAAAGCCGCCATCGAAGCGCGCCTCAGGGCGCAGGCCGAAGCTGCAACGGAGTGGACGAGACTGCTTGCAGTGCGCCCAGGATTTCCTCGACCATGGCAGGGACCGTTTGCGTGATGGAAATCTGAATGGCGTCGTGCGGCGGCTCCAGCGTTGCCAACTGGCTAGGCAGCAACGACTCCGGCATGAAGTGGCCGCGACGGGCTTCCATGCGCTCCTGAATCACCGAGGCTGGCCCGGTCAAGAAGACAAAGTGTACAGAGCCCGGCGGGGCACCTTCTGTCAGCGTGCTGCGATAGGATTCTTTCAGGGCCGAGCAGGTGACGATGCCATGGACGCCGTCTTTTAGCCATTGAGCAATCTGGTCGTGAATCGCTTGCAGCCACGGTTTGCGATCTTCATCGGTCAATGGGATGCCGGCGTGCATTTTGGTGCGGTTGGCAGGCGAATGGAAATCGTCTGCATCGCCAAATGGCCAGCCTGTGCGGAGCGCCAGAGCCTGGCCTACCGTGGTCTTACCCGAACCGGCCACTCCCATGATTACTACCACCATCGCTTATTTTTCCTTGGCGAGAATCTGTTGTACGTCCTGCAATATTTGCTGCGGTGTCCAGGTGTTCGTCGGATACCAGGCGCGAATCTTTCCATCCGGCCCCACGACGGCGGTGGAAAGGGAATGCGTCTGCACCGTGCCATTGCCCGAAGTAACGCCTACATCGAACCACTGCAATACAGATGCAAGTTGTGCCTGAGAAGGTGCGGCAAAATCCCAGTGTTGGAATGTTTCTTTTGTATTTCGGCCAGCGTACGCGCCGCCATAACTGCGTAACACCGCGGGAGTGTCGTATTTGGGATCGAAGCTGATGCTGAGCAGATGTGTTTGCGCATACAGCTTCGGATCTTTGGCCAGCATTTGATCCAGATGGGAAAAATTGCGGCTCATCCGCAGGCAGTATTCGGGAAAGGGGCAGCGCGTGTAAATAAATGTAAGCACCAACACCTTGCCGCGGAATTGACGCAATGAAATTTCGCGATTGCCTTGGTTGCGAAAGTGAAAATCCGGCACCGCATCGCCGGGCTGAGGAACGTGATACTGCACCGGCGGCAGGACATTCAGATTGGCCTGCTGGATGATAACGACCTGGCTGAGGACCGCACCCTGCCCGGTGATCTGTAACTGAGCGGTGATCTTGTCGCCAGGATGCAACTCGGACGCAACGGACGGATCTTGCAACGTGTAGGCCATGGTCATGGCTTCCATGAATCCTGGAATTTCTTCCGTGTCGAGCGCGATCACGCCATCTTTCTGGTCGACAGAAATCACTTTGCCGCGGACAGAATATTGTTTCTGCAAGGAGGCCGACGCATTGCCTCCCCCGGCTTGCTTCGAGTTCGTATGGCATCCGCACAAGCTGATGAAGAGACAGCCAAGCGCCATGGCTAGCCGTCCGGCAGACCCAAGGCGTCGCGTAGCCTGCTTCGATCTTCCTGGCAATATCATCTACATTTCCTTATTTATGAAACAGGCTGCCGTAGCTGAAATGGTAGCGCACCTCGCCGTAGAACTGGCGCGGGGCGTTGTAATGAAAGCCGCCAAAGGTGAGGCTGTTGTCCAGCAACACACGATGGTTGGTTACATTCGTGGCGTTGATGGCGACCGTGGTATTTTTGCGAAACGTTTTTCCCAGCGAAAGGCTTAGGTTGGTGTCATGCGGCAGATATTCACCTGGATACGGCGAGTTGGGATCGCCATAGTCTCCGTTCGTAAAACCCGAACCGTAGTAGAAATTGAACGAGCCGTAGACGTTGCCTGGAAACGTTGCATTCATGCCGACGTTAAGTGTATTTCTCTGGTCATGATCGAGCGGAACGTAGTTGAAACTGGAATCGCACTGGGGGGCCGTAATGGGAACGCAAGCCAGCCCGCCGGTTATGGCGCCGCGCTGCTGTGCCAGTTGGTTCGAATAAGCAAGATGCGCCTGCCCGAAGCGCCACAGCATTGGCGAGTTGAGAGTAAGTTCCCACCCCTGGATGAGCGCTCCGTCGATCGTGACGGGGAAGAAAATATTGGACTCACCGACGTTCGAGTGGTCGAGAAAATTGTTGGCGCGTGTTTCGAAGTTGTCTGCGTCCAGGAGCCAGCCGCGGAACGGGATTTGCACCCCGAATTGATGCTCTTCGTCCCGTTCGCCATGTAAAGGAAGAAATGCTGTATTGTTGCTGTGCGCATAATTTAGCAACGGCCCGGATGCGGTGAGTAGCGGCGGTGGCTGATAGTAGCGGCCGTAGAACGCGCGGAACACCCAGTCGATTTTTGGGATCTGGATGGCGATTCCAAAGCGTGGATCGTTTTCGATCTCCGTAATGGCGGAGGTGAATTGCGATGCGCGCAGGCCGGCGATGAGAGTGAGCCAGCTCGTCGCTTTGAAATTGTCCGAGACGTACTCTTCGGTAATGCCACCGATGGCAGTGCTGCAGATCGGGAAAGCCAAGGGGTTGTAACCGGGGTTGGTTGGACTCTGGCACGGGACATTTGGGTCTTGGCCGGGATTGAATACGCCGAACTTATAACTGTCATGCTGGCCAAAAGAATAGAAGCCGGCTTCCAACGTATTCTTGGCGATTTGCGTTGTCAGGGAAGCCTGCAGGCCGGCTTTGGACGCAACAACGAAG
>JAJZDO010000043.1 GCA_021805955.1 Acidobacteriota bacterium | reverse complement strand
GAGTTAGAGTTACGCTGGCGCAGGTCCGGAATTACCCACTGAAAATTTGCCTTTTCTTGGCAAACTCCGCTAAAAGACAGTGTGCGAAGCTTTTTGAACCGACTGATCCTCTGGGGATGGCTGCTTACCACGTCGGCTTGCTGGGCGCAGGTGCAGCCGGTGGTGCCCAGTTCCCTGCTCCAGAGGGCGCAAAGCCAGCCACGCCGACTGCTGCGCAGCGTGGTGCAAACAGAACTCGACCAAGGCTATGGGCGACGACCCTATCTGCAATATCGTTTGCAAAAGCAGACTGCGCATCTTGATAAGTTGCAGACCATCTACGAGACCCAGGACGGCGATGTGGCCTGCTTGCGGAACACAAATGGCACGGATTTGACAGGGCCAGATTGGCAGGCGGAGAAAGAGCGACTGCTTGATTTGCGAGAACAGCCCGCGCTGCAAAAACATCGTCAGCGTCGTGAGTTGGAGGATGTGCGGCATTTTGAAAAATTTCTGCGCGCACTGCCGGATGCTTTTGATTACACCTATGCGGGCATGGTGCAGACCCCGGGCGGAACCGCACTGCGTCTGACGTTTGTGCCGCATTCGGGCTATCAGCCCAGCGACTATGAAACACGCATGTTGCGCAGCATGCGCGGCGAGGTTTGGATTGATGCCCGACAAAAGCGCATTGCTTATTTCTCAGGAAAGCTCTTCCATGCCGTGGATTATGGCTGGGGAATTCTGGGCATCATCGACCAGGGCGGCACGCTTGTTCTGCAACAGGCGGAGGTGGTGCCCGGTGTTTGGACGCTGACGAAACTCGATGTCAACATTACCGGGCGCGCCTTGCTCATCGATCGCGTGCAGGAGCATGTGCAGGAGCATGCCACAAACTACAAACTGGCTGCACCCGTGCGAAGTTACACGCAGGCCGTCGATACACTGCTGCAAACGCGTTGCGGAACGCTGTCGGCCCCAACAGTAAAAACTACCGCTCCTTCCCACTAGATTCCCTGCGCTTGGCCTGAACCCACAAAGCTTCCAACTCTGCGGACGAATAGGATTCCAGCGGTCTGTCGGACGCGCAGCTTTGTTCCATGTGCAGGAAGCGGCTGCGAAATTTGCGGTTGCACGCACGCAGAGCCAACTCTGGAGTCAACTTCAATTTTCTAGCAAGGTTGGCCACGCTGAACAATAGGTCGCCCAGTTCTTCTTCCACATGCGCAGCATCGTTTTCAAGAATGGCTGCGCGCAACTCTGCCAACTCTTCATCTACCTTGAGCAATACATCCTCGGCGTTGGACCAATCAAAACCAATGCTGGCGGCCTTTTTGCTAATCTTTTCCGACTCCAGCAACGCGGGCAGGGATTGCGGAACAGAATCCAATAGCGATGGAGTAGTCTGCGCAGAGGGTTGGCTCTGTTTTTCTGCGCGCTTGATCGCCTCCCAATTGGCCAGCGCGCCCTCTGGCGTTTTGGCCGCGTCCGCATCTCCAAAGACATGCGGATGGCGGCGGATGAGCTTGGCATTGAGATTTTCCAAGACATTGTGCAGCGTAAAGTAGTGAGCTTCCTCCGCCATTTCCGCATAAAAAAGCACCTGCAACAGCAGATCGCCCAGCTCATCTTTTACGTCCGGCCAATGTTCGCGGTCGATGGCATCGAGTACCTCATAGGTCTCCTCCAGCGTATGCCTGCGAATGCTGGCAAAGGTCTGCTCGCGATCCCACGGGCAGCCGCCGGGCGCGCGTAGACGGGCCATAATCTGCACCGAGCGAAGAAATTCATGCGCAAGTACGTCGGAAGAATTCTGTTTCGGATCCATGGACTTATCTTACTGTTCTGGCGGAAGGATTCGGCTCTCGCCTACGGTGGCTCCGTATACTGCAAGAGGAATGCTCCCCACTGTACAAATCGCCGCGCTGCTGGCCGCATTTGCCGGGCTGTTTCTGGGCAGTTTTTTGAATGTCTGCATTGTGCGCCTGCCTGCGGGTGCGTCGATTGTCGGGCCGCGTTCACAATGTCCCGCGTGCAAGCGGACAATTCGAGCCTTCGACAACATTCCGATTTTCAGTTGGCTACTGCTGCGTGGCCATTGCCGCGATTGCGGTGCAACAATCTCCATGCAGTATCCATTAGTGGAAGCGGCAACGGCGCTGCTGTTGGCCGCGTGCGTTTTGCATACGGGCCTGCATTGGCAAACATGGCTCGATGCAACGCTGGCGTTTTTTGCGCTGGGCTTGGCAGTGATGGACGCCCAGACCTTGCTGCTGCCCGATGCGTTTACACTTGGCGGGCTGGCTTTGGCCCTACTGCTGCGCGCAGCGCATCCAGCGCCGAACAGATTGCAGAGCGTCATACACGCCGCGCTGGCAGCGGCCTTGGCCGCACTGCTGCTTTTGTGCGTTCGCTGGCTCTATCACTGGCTGCGCAAACAAGAGGGCATGGGGCTGGGCGATGTGAAGCTGCTGGCCATGATCGCAGCGTTTCTTGGATTGCCGCTCGCACTGCTCACTTTATTCTTGGCAATCATCAGTGGAGCAATCGTTGCCGTCGCGTATTTGTTGCGCTGCAAAACATCTGCGCAACAGAAGATTCCCTTTGGCAGCTATTTGTCCGCAGCGGCGATTGCTTGCATCTTTGTCGGCAAACCCATCCTGCACTGGTATCTTGGATTTTTCCGCTGACGCTTGCGGCTATTTTTTCGGTTCGCAGTCCTTGGGTTTGCTCAAGGCCTTCTCTACCTTTTTCGCATACTGGCCTTTGGGATATTGCTGCAAGTAACTCTTGAATCCAGCCAACGCTTCAGTGGCATTTCGCATCTCGCAAGCGGTCTCAGCCACGCCGTACATGGCATCTTCGTTGCCAGGATCAAGACGTAATGCGTCTTTGTAGCGCAAGTAGGCGCCACGATAGTTCCAGTCCTTTTCTGCCGGGTCGCTTCCTGCTGGCTGCTGCTTTGCGTGC
>JAJZDO010000661.1 GCA_021805955.1 Acidobacteriota bacterium | reverse complement strand
AGCAACTTTGAGCGCGGGGTGGGGATGGACGAGCGGCATGAGCGAGAGGAATCCGTCGTAGGAGATGCCGAGAACGCCGACCTTGCCGTTGGACTCCGGGATGTTTTTGACCAGCCAGTCGATGGTGTCGTACGTGTCAGTGGATTCGTCGACTGGAGTGGGGTTGAGCGGGCCGTGGAGAGGACGGTTCATGACGTAGTCACCCTCGGAGCCGTACTTGCCGCGAATGTCCTGGACGACGCGGATGTACCCGCCGGAGATGATGGTTTCGACGGCATTGTCATAGCCCCAGAGAGCGGAACCAAGGTGCATGCTGGGAGAATTGGCAGTAAGCTGGTCCGCGCTGTAAGGGGTGCGTGTGAGCAGAATGCCGGCGTGCTTTGCGTCCTTCGGAACGAGGATGACGGTGTGGAGCTTGACGCCGTCGCGCATGGGGATCATGACTTCGCGACGCTGGTAGTCCATGCCGTTGTCCGAGGGCTGGAAGTGCGCCGGGGTCTCGCTCGGGTAGTCGGGGTATTTAGGCGCGGTCTGTGCGCTGGCCTGGGCGGCAGAGTAACTGGCAAGAGAAAGCAGACAAAGAGTTGCCAGGAGACGAGGGGCTCGGAGTGGCATTCTGGTCAGAAACATGGTCAGCCTCAGGAAGAAGATACCTGACGCTACCACGACAGGGCGGGGATGCGGAATGGGATTCTGCCCGAACGCAGGGCGGCACGCTCGTTGCCACGCCCGCGCCCGACGCTGTGGGCGAAGACGTGCAAAAGGCAGAGACCGTGGAGCATCACGGATTGTGCTGCCTGCGTGGGCCGAGATTCTGAAGTAGGACTATTCGCCTTGGGATCTCAACCACATTTCTTTTGTTGAGTTCCCTCCGAACTGAATCCGGACGAGTTGCTCAACGCCACTCTCAATACAAAGAGTCTCCACGGCTGCGACCGCGCAAATTGGAAAGGCATATCCGTTGTGTCGCATAAGTCCTATAGTTGTGGGTCAGATCAATAATCATTTCCGAGAAGAGGGTTTTGGATTCATGCAAACGCGGACAATGCATCTGCCTGAAACCCTGATTTGAAGTAATCGTTTGGTCTGATCGAGACCAAACGATTGCGATTTAATGTCTTTACAATACAAAATTTACGTTTAATAATGTTGCTGTTAGCAACTAAATGGCAACGGGCAGAAAGTCAACGAAGCGGTTCACGACGCTGTCAGTTCAACTACTTGTGCAGGGGTTCCATGCCGCCGAACGTATCGCAGTCCGTACTTGTGATGGGAGCATCCCCACCATTGGCTTTTGACAAAGCAGATGCAATCCCTCGATGCATGGAACCTTTCTATTCGATGCTGACCTGCGAGTCCCCTGTTGCAGATCAAACGCTCTCCATCCTCCCGTTCGGGTCACTTAAATCAACGTCAAAACAAATGACTCCATTTGGACTGCTGCCCAGAGACGATGCAGGACGCATCGTCGAGCTTCATGCGCATATCCAGGTTCAACTACAACTTCATCAACCAGAATGGCGTGAGAAACCTCCAAGCCTTTCCGCTACCATGCGAGGATAGAATCAAAATTGAAAAACCATAACGTAACACGCCGTGACTTACTGCGCAACGTCGGTGCTTCGGTCGGATGCCTGACACTCGGAGGGCTTCCAGCAACTACACTTGCCCATGCTCAAAATCCGATGCCAACAACAAAACCGCCCGAAGAAATCACTCCCGCATCGGGAAGTGTCATCGCTAGTCAATATCCCCATTCTGCAGGCGTTTTCATCGACCGCCCATTCACACATATCCCAACCGAGGTCGACAGGCTGCTCGATGATATGGAGGAACGGGGATGTGCCTACTTCTTCGAAGAGGCCCCTGCGGAAACCGGCATGGTGCGCAACCGAGCGCCCGCAATAGTGGGTCATCCGACGAGTCAGATGTCCAGCATCGCCGGCATCGGCTTCGGCCTGAGTGCTCTATGCATCGCCGCGCAAAGGCATTACCTGCAAGCCTCAGTGTGCGAGGCGCGCGTCGAAACGACGCTGGCCTTTCTGCTCGATAAATGTCCGCACATGCATGGTTTTATGTATCACTTTATGGACATTGAAAGCGGCGAACGCGCCGGACATTCTGAAATCTCTTCTATCGATACCGCGCTCCTGCTTTGTGGTGCCCTTCTCTGCCGTAAATATTTCGAAGGCAATCGCCGTATCCATACACTGGCAACCAAGTTATACGAACGAGTGGATTGGCAGTGGATGCTGAATGGCGGCGACACTCTCGCGATGGCCTGGCGGCCGGAAGGGAGCTTCATCAAACACCGCTGGCAAGAAAAAGGTTTTAGCCCGTCCCGCTGGCAAACATATTCCGAGTTGATGACGATGTACCTGATGGCGATCGGCGCACCGCGGCATCCGATTCCCGCCAAGACATGGGACGCTATCAAGCGGCCGATCATTGAATTTGGCGGCATTGAGTACATCAGCGGAAACGCACCGATTTTTATCCATCAGTACGCGCATGCTTGGTGCGACTTTCGCGGCGTCCGCGACCGCTACGCCAATTACTTTATCAATTCCATCGCCGCCACGCACGCGCATCAACTCTTCTGTCTCACACTGGGACGCGAGTTCCCCTGGATCGACCAGGATCTGTGGGGCATCTCCGCATCCTTGTCGCGCACAGGCTATCGCGTCTGGGGTGGTCCTCCGGAGCGTGGCCACATTGACGGCACCATTGTTCCATGCGCCACTGCCGGATCACTTCCCTTTTTGCCAGCAGAGTGTGGGCATGTTCTGTTGAACATCCGGCAGAAGTATGGAGAGAAAGCATGGTCGCGTTATGGCTTTGTCGATGCATTTCAGCCGCAGGCTGACTGGTATGCGGAGGATGTATTGTGCATCGACGTTGGCGCCAGCGTCCTAATGGCCGAAAACGTGCGCACCGGCTTCCTGTGGGAGTA
>JAJZDO010001030.1 GCA_021805955.1 Acidobacteriota bacterium | reverse complement strand
CCCTGCCAGAGGAGATCCACCTTCACCCGAGAACTTTGCTCCGCCCACAAACGCAACCATTGCTGGAGAATACGTCGGAGCCGCGCCCGTTGGACCCGGGTTCCATCCCCATCGCGATCCTAAGTCCGTCCATCGTCCATAATGAAACGGCGCAAAGCCCCATGCTTCCGCATCCACCCACGTCCAGCCCCATGGAGAGACCCAGGCCCACCGCCCATTGGAATACGGCGACCACCCCGCGGGAACGTTGGATGGATACCAGACCGGACCATACTCCAGCGTTTGCTTCCATGTCCCGTAGCGGTCGAGATCGTCAAATCCAACCGTATTCGAATTGACGTACTGGCGCGACTGCGAACTGAGAAAGGCCCGGTCGCGCTGCAGACTCCACACATCGAACGGGTCCTTACCCGGCATGGGCTGGGTGAGCACATGGATCGGGTTGCTGCCCACCAGATGCACGCATTCACCCGCGCCTAAAATTTTCGCAAGGCCCGGACCGCTGATCTGGACCTCGCCGGAATCGACCGTTACCAGCGTGCCGCCGCCGCTGGTATACACGTCGAGCCGAAAATCCCCCGGCTGCATCACCGTAATCGCTCCGTTGGGCGTGTCCACTTCCACATTGTCCTTAGGACGAAGCACGAACGTGCGCACATGCAGGCTTCCCTGCGCGACGGCGAGCTGCGTGGCATCGTTGCTGAGGTTGGCCACGGTCACATCCGTATATTTCCAGATCCGCACTGCCATCTGGCCCATCTGCAGCTCCGCGTGCCCCTGACGATTTACGTATAGGCGGTCCCCATGGGTCAAAGGAGTATTCGGCATGGCCGCTGTCCAAAGATTCGTTCCCGCTGGCTCCAGCGACACCTGGGCCGCAATCTGCGCCAGACGTGCAACCCTGGCTGGCGGATCGCCCGCAACGGCAAATGCGTGCGCACCCCATAGAAACCAGACTGCAGCCATCGGTAACCCCATCGAAAAAGAGCGCCGGTACGTTCTCATCTCCACTAACTACCTCCATTTCTCATCGTGAACCCTCATTGGACGGGTTCGGCGCTCCAGGAGAAGCCGAAACTCTATCCTTTTTTCAGCTAACGAAAACCTCCGCCATCCGCGAGCACCACGCCATTTTCCAGATGGAAATATCTTCCTGCCGACAACCGCAAAAAAAGTCCAACTTCCGCCCACGAAAAAACGGCCCTGCCAAAATAGCAAGGCCGTTGCCTGGTGTGTTGCAGAGAATCGCCACTCGCCGCGCAGCTTGGAGTTTTTGCCTCCGACAGTTTCTTCTCCCGAAAAACTGTTTGTCCAACGAACCCCAAGAATTGCGCTTCTTCGTGGCGTCGCACTATATATAGTGTTATACATGTAACAATGTCAACAAAAAAATGTATCTTCCCATCCTTTAGCGCATGAACTTCCGTGGTTTCCGAAGCGTATCTTGGTCACATAGTGGAATCGTTGTACCGCAGGGAGGCTCTGCCCATGGGCATCAGGAAATTCCAGCATTTCTACTCCAATCCCCATCTGACAGAATTCTCTGTCAATCGCACTCGCATGGGTGCGCGGCTCCTTTCCATCACCGCATTGTCGGTTGGCCTCTTGTTCTTTACCGTTTCCGGCTGCTCGGTCAACGAGCATAAGAATGGGACCGCCGAAAATGTGCACCTGCACACCCCCATCGGCGGTCTGGATGTTCGCACCGACTCCGCGGCTGCCATCGATACAGGTCTGCCCGTCTACCCCGGTGCCGTCGAAACCGGCGACCAGGGAAAGTCTTCCGGGGCAGCCGACATCCACATAAGTTTCGGCAAGTGGCAGTTGCATGTGAAAGCAGTGGAATATCAGAGCAACGATGCCGAAGCCAAAGTAATCGCGTTCTACAAAAAAGCCATGGCATCCTACGGCGACGTTATTACCTGCAAGGACAAGATGCCCGTCGGCGAGCCGGTGGCAACCCGCCAGGGACTCACCTGCGCCAACGATCACGAATACGACGTCAGCATGGACACGGACGCGTCTAGGAAGCACGTCCATTTGGGAACTTCAAACATTTCAGGCGACATCAAATTGCTAGCTGGCTCGTCCGAAAATCAGCACATCATCGAATTTACGCCCACATCGACCGGCACGAAATTCTCGATTGTTTCCGTGCAAATGCCCCATCAAGGTCAGACAGACTAGCCACGCCATTCCAACGCGATTGCGGTGGATACAAAGGTAGTTTAGCTTCAACATATGGACTTGGTCTGTCATCGTTGCAGCGCAACCCTCGAGCCCGACGCCTATTATTGCCACGAGTGCGGGGCACCCCAAATCCGCTACGTTGCAGAGGAGGGCGAAGCGGCACAGATCACCGCCGGTGCCGGCATTGACGTCAGCGCCACGGCAGCCGATAGTACGGGCACTTCCATCTCCTGGAAGATGGCCATACGAATTGCTGTGGCGGTAGGAACCGGAGTTGGAATTCTGTCGGCATTGCTGGCCGCTGGAAGTGTGCTGTGGGTGGCCATAGGCGCGATCCTAGCCATGGGAATCTATCATCGACGTCGGCCTTTGACATTGCTCGGCCCTCGAGTCGGCGCAAGAGTCGGCGCTTTGCTGGGCCTGATTGCGGCCACGGTGGCCTTCGCTGCCAACTCCGTATTATTGGTCGTCCAGCGCTTCGGACTGCATCAGGGCAACGAGATTGACACGCAGTTGACCTCCATTGTGAAGCAGGCAGCAGCCCGCGCAGCCACCATGGATCCGCAAGCGCCGGTGGCGGCATTCACAAATTTCTGGCTATCAGCCGAAGGTCGCATTGGATTAATCTTGCTGACCATGGCATTTTTGTCTGTGTTGATTGTGTTGTTCGCCATTGCCGGTGGCGTGTTAGGAGCGCAGATTTATCGCTCGTCGCGCGGCAACAAAGCGCTCCCCTGATCGCTCGCTGTAGCGCAGCCCACCTGGTGT
>JAJZDO010000012.1 GCA_021805955.1 Acidobacteriota bacterium | reverse complement strand
TGTTGGGGATGTTGTACCACCCGCCAGCCGCTACCGCAGCAGATCCACCTTGGCCATACGACTCGTCATTTTGGTAATAAAGCCGCGCAAAGAAGCGGTCGTTGTTTCCCGGTTGCCAATCCAGACGTCCCATGTATTCCTTGTCCCGGAACGGCGAGGCCACCGTGCGAGATATCGGCGCCACCGGGATGGCGGCCGTGCCGCCAGAAGGCGTGGTCACATTCAGCGTGCTCTGCAGGGCGGCAACCGGCGCGGGACCACCAGTTTTGATTCCATAAGGGCCGTAGTTGGTAATCACGCCGACCGAAGGCGCGCTTCCAAAGGCGGCCGCCAAGTCAGTGAGGCCGTCCGGCGTGGGCGTCAACTGGGAACCAGAAGTGGAGGGAAGTAGACCGGTATTCGTGCGGACCCAGTACCCACTGCCGAAGAACCAGAGCTTGTTCCGCAGCACCGGGCCGCCCAGCGTGGCTCCGAAGCGATTGTCCACCAGCTTGGGGTTGACGATCGGGGAACACGGGTTGGCCGTAGTCGATTTCGCTCCCGGAGGGCAGAAACCAAAAACCGGACTTTTGTACTGCTGCGACAGCGAACTTCCCCACGAACCCGTATAGAACTCAAACGCAGATCCGTGGAAGGCATTGGTGCCGTTTTGCGTTTGGTAATTGATCACCGATCCCATGTTGCGGCCGTACTGCGCGCCAAACTGGTTGGTGATCACCTGAATGCCGCTCAAAGCGTCCTGGTTGCCGAAAAAGACCGCCGGGCCAGCAATGGAGTTGTCGTTGTTTGACTGGCCATCCACCTCAAAGTTGTTGGCGCGTCCGCGCTGGCCGTTGCTGGAAAAGCCCGGTCCGTTCGCGTTGCTGAAATTGTTCATCAACGTGCGGGCAGTTCCAGGGGCCAACAGGGCCACCGTATCGAAGCTGTTGGCCAAGGGCAACTGCTGCAACTCGACCGTGCCGAAGACCGTGGACACCTGCGCGTTGCTCGTGTCCAGTTCGACCTGATTGGCGTCCTGTACGGTCACGGTTTGGATCGCGGCACCTACATGCAAGGTGATCGAGTGCAAGTTGGAGGTGTTGCCCACCGTCACCAGAATTCCTGTCAGATCGTATCCCTCGAAGCCGGTCGCTTCCACATGGATGTTGTACGTTCCGGTGGGAACGTCGGGGAAAGAAAATGTGCCGTTGGGCCTGCTCTGCGTGGTGACGACCGATCCCTTGCTGGTCTCCGTCGCTGTCAGAGTGGCCCCTGACACTACCGCGCCCTGAGGATCCAGCACATTCCCCGCAATATTGCCGGTGGTAATGCCTTGCGCGTGCGCGCGATATGGTGAAACGAAAACCCCAGCGATCAAAAGACACAACGCCATGTATCGCATTCGACTTTTCATGAAGCCTCCAAAACGCGCGTATTAGCTTTATTTTTAAATTCGTCGATCATTGTCGAATGACGAGAGATCGCACCTTTCTATTTCCGTAGCGTTCAACCTATGCGGTCATAATCACGCGATCGGGCCAGTCGGTGCCGACATCTCACGCCTTGCAATTCTCATCACTGGCCTCCACCAACGAATAAGCGTTGCAAAGGTGCGAATCAGCGCCAGGAGGACGGCGCTCACATTCTTATGGGAAGGCTATTCCTTGTCCGGCATGATCGCTCCAGCTTTTCTGCGGAATACGTCGACTATGCGACGAGCCGCAGGTTGTAAGCGCCGAACCGTGGAGACTCAATGCCGCACATGGGCTAAAATGCAATTCATGGCACGCGGCACTCTTCTGCGGCTCGACTCCTTTTGGCAACTGCAAATATTGGGATGGGGCTGTTTTTATCTGTGGGCCCTTTTGGGGAACGCGCCAGATCTATTAAGGCAACCAGGGGCGTTTCGCGAACAAACAGTGTCAATGACCTACCAGTTCCTTGTAACTACTGCACTGCGCCCTGTGTGCCGACGGCTGCTTCAACAATCCCAATCCTGGCTGGCGTTTGAGTGGAAGGCTGGTGTGGTCTCCGTGTTCGCTGGAGGTCTCAGCTTTTTTGTCAGTGAACGTACGCTTCATGGCTTTGCAAAAATCGATTGGTTTGGCTTGCTACCCGTGGCATTGAGCTACTGGTTTGTCATTTTCCTGTGGTGTAGCCTGTATTTCAGCATTAAGCAATGGCAACAAGCACGTTCGGAGAAGGAGCAGTTGCTTCTCGCACAGTCTGAGGCCAGAGAGGCGCGCCTACTTGCGCTTCGCTACCAGCTAAATCCTCACTTCCTATTCAATTCGCTCAACTCTGTTTCGACTCTCGTTCTGGATGGAAAAACCCAGGCTGCAACTCGAATGTTGGCGCAGATTGGCGATCTTCTTCGTGCGAGCCTGGATTCCGAAATCCTGACCGAGGTGCCGCTTTCTCAAGAGATCATGTTTAACGAACGTTATCTCTCCATTGAGAAGACCCGTCTGGGTGATCGACTGAAGTACAGCATCACGATTTCCTCGGATACGCTGAATGCACTCGTACCGAGTATGTTGCTCCAACCGCTCGTTGAGAATGCGGTACGCCATGGTGTGGCTCCGCTCACAGAGGGTGGCACGATTGCAATCAAGAGCACACTTCATGCTGGCCGCCTGCGCATTTTGATCGAAAATTCCGGAAGGCAAGATACGGAGAAACATAAAGAATTAACAGGAGGAATTGGCCTTAAGAACACCACAGAACGTCTGGAAGCGCTTTTTGGAGATGATTACTGTTTCTCTCTGGATTGGCCGGAAAGCGGCGGGTGTCGGGTTACGGTGGAGTTGCCGTTCCGATGCAGGGAATCCCGAAAGGAGGTTTTGTCGTGCGCGCAATGATTGTGGACGACGAACCGTTAGAGCGTTTTTAATTTAAGTGCTTACATATCCAGAAGAGGCGAAGTAGTTGGCGCATTCGCTTTTGGTGATGGTGTTGAGCAGTTGGCCGATCTCTTGCC
>JAJZDO010000257.1 GCA_021805955.1 Acidobacteriota bacterium | reverse complement strand
ACATAGCGATAGGCAACCCACGGCGGATTGCCCAGGATGATGTCAAACTGATGCCGCAACATCGCAGGCCGGTAGCTGTTGCGGATGATGAATGACCAGATGGAGTTTTGCTTTTGCTGAATCAGCTCGCTTAGCCCGATAGTGAAATTCCAAAGGGCGGTGACGATTTCATCGCGCTGGAGTGCCGGAGAAAGACCGGGAACAGCCTGGTGTAAATATCTGTCCAGCGATTCTCGCGATTCCTTTTTGCCGCTCGCCCGGTCTTCTGCAATGCGCGCGGCGGCAACGATGGCATCGTCAAAGTTGTCCGGCTGATTGACCATCATGTCCGGCAACACAAAGCTGCGTTCATTGCGCCGCGGGCCGAAGGTGATTTCGATCCCGCTCAACTGCTCAAGCAGATTTTTTTCCACTTCGCGCGGCAAAAAGAGTGAATCCGCAAGGTAGATGGGAATCTGAACCGGACGGCGCGCCGCATTGATCAGTTTGCCCATTGCCAGAACGTAGGTAGCGCGGGCGATGGTGACGGCTACAGGGTGAATGTCGATACCTTTGACATTGGCCAGGATCTCGCGCAGCCTATCGTTTGGCGTTCCCTCTTCATTGTGTTGAAGAAAATGACTAATCGTTGCGCGCAAAAAACTGCCGGAACCACAGCTTGGATCAAGGACGCTCTTAAAGCCCTGACACGGAAGCATCTCCGCCACAATGCGTTCGCAGAGCCAATCCGGCGTGTAATACTCGCCTAAATCATGACGGTCTTTGGGATCGATGAGCTGCTGGTAAACGCCCTTGAGTACATCTTCGCGAATCTGAAGCAGATTGTAGGTAAGCAGCATGTCGAGAACACGCTCCCACACGGGGGCCAAGAATTGCTCGGCTTGCGGCGTGCGAATCCAATGAAAAAAGTCCTCGTCTGCAAGGTTGGCCAAACGCTTGGACTCAAAATATCTGCCGGAAAATACGTCTTGAGCAACCTGCCGGAGCGACCCATTTGTTTGGCCGCCCGACAACGCAGCCCATACCATCAGGCGCGATATGCTCACCAGCCAAGTATGACGAAGAAACAACTCATCCACTTCTGAGCATTCTTCTCCTGTTTCCCTATCTCTTTTGAGCCGGTCCGACTCGCTTAACTTACCGTATGTAACCGTAAGATAGCTTTGCCATGTGTCGATGGCCAGCTTGGCTTCACTCGCGTTGCGCGATGTTACCCAAGCGCGGCGTAGCGCCGCCAAACCATCGCGGAATAGGTGACTCTCAGAGCCGAAGTCTTCGCGGATTGCCGCAGAGGTTGGTTCAAGCTGACTGGGACGAAAGAGAAAAATGTCCAGCCAGCGGTAAAAGTCATCGAGCGTATCGTCTTTGAGAATAATCTCCCGGCGGAGGTCCAGGACGATGTTGTTGGGAATCAGTTCTGCGCCTTCTGGTAAAACGGTACGATAGATTCTCCATCGAATCCCATCGGTTGCAACAGCGTCCAGGTTGCGCCGCAAACCCGCCTCCGATTGCCAGATTGCAGCTACATACTCGCGTAGCTGGCGTTCTGCCTCAGAGCCTGTTTGCTTGAGGTTTTTCTCGAATTCAATGACGGCAGAACCGTATACCGTGTCCGCTCTGCCGCGCTTGGTTCCCTGGGGGGTTGTAATGCGAAGTGATGTTTCCGCGCCCTTCGCGTAGATGCCGACTTCGCGGGTGTTCGGGAAAAGTGTTCCCAGCAGCGAACTGAAACGTTCCCGCTTGCCAATCTCGCTGGACGTGTTCTTGATCTCGTGGAGATAGGCACGGAGCGTGCTCGATGTGTTCTCCGTTAGAGAATTGGCCATTGTAGCCCTTGACTGCATTCCTTACTGGCGCAAAATGCGCGCTGGTTCCGTACTGCAACATCCTACTATGTTCAAAATCGTAGGCGCTTTGCCCTGTGGCGCAAAGCGGGGGATGTGTGGCGCGGCACTACGCGTCGCCGGACTTTTCGGCTGATGCCAAATGTACCAGTGGCGCGCTACTTTATCGCCCGTGGTGCCAATCTACTTCCCAATCTGTATGGATTGCTGCGGAAACGAGAGACCACTCTGTCTTCTGAGGGTTAGTGGCGGAGAGGGAGGGATTCGAACCCCCGATACCCGTAAAGGTATGCCTGATTTCGAGTCAGGTGCATTCAACCGGGCTCTGCCACCTCTCCGTATTTTCACTTGCTTTATTTCTTATATTTCTAGTCCGGCCTTGTTGGCTTCGCTTTGCTCGAACGGTCCCGGTGTCCGATTGGGCATCCCTTCCGTTGCCAAACAGCACCTAACGATCCGCTGCAGAAGCTTGCTGTTCGAGGGGCGAGATTGGGAGCAGGCATGACCATCTGGAGCGTCCTGTGTCCGAGCCGTTCTGCCACCGTCCGCAGATCCACCCCGGCCCTTACGAGTCTACTGGCAAAGGTATGCCGGTTGCAATGCCACGTATAGCCCTCGATCTTTGCAGCTTCGAGATGTGGCCAAAAAGCAGCTGCACGATCCTTGCAGCGAACCTCCACTCCATGCCCTGCGGGTCAACAGCCTTCCCTGCCCAGTGGATCGGAATGCCGAACCCTCAAATACACCGAGTCATTCTGAACGAAGTCCGCCGCGGGCGGACGCAGGGAAGAATCCAGAAGAAGATGGCTGGGTCGATGCAGCGTGGATTCTCTGGATGCTTCGCTGCGCTCAGAATGACTCGTCGTCGGGATGAAAATGTTGGGATGAAAATTCCCCACCACAACACACCTTGTCCTTTCGAGTGGCGCGCAATGAGTCGAGAAATCTGTGGTTGGCAGCCTTCCTTGAGCAAAGCCGCAAGGAGGAACCTGCGGTCAGTGGACACTCTGCACGCTTCAACCTGCCCAGTGGATCGGAATGCCGAACCCTCAAATACACCGAGTCATTCTGAACGAAGTCCGCCGCGGGCGGACGCAGTGAAGAATCCAGACGGTGATG
>JAJZDO010000903.1 GCA_021805955.1 Acidobacteriota bacterium | reverse complement strand
TGACTGGCCGTCGATGCTTCAGGAACAGGACACGGACTGGGAACGCTGGTTGCTTGGCAAGCCTCATCGGCCTTTCGACCCTCATGTCTATTTGGAATTTCGAATTTATCAAGAATTCTCATCGGGAATTTTCGACCAATGGCTTAGCCATGCCAGTGACCTTGTGCACCTCTGGATGGATGAGACCCATCCAGTAAGCGCAGTGGCACAAGGCGGCATTTTCGCCTGGAAGGACGGACGCGAGAACCCTGATACCTGCACGGTTGCATTCACCTATCCGAAAGGGTTCCTGTATATGTACCGAACCACGTTTGGAAACAGTTACAGAAGCTTCAGCCGCATACATGGCCGGGACGGTACCATTGTGAATTACGGCGGAGAAGGCGCATCCCTTTTCGTGGTGACGCGGGAAGGCGGACGGGAAGAATTCGATCCTGGGAAATCAGGGCCGGTGTTCACCGAGCCGCCGGCGCTGGGTCCACAGAAAGATGGCGCTGAAATTGTCCGCGTCCAAGGCGCTCCCGAGGCCAATTCCATCGGTCCAGAAGACAACGACGCCAATCATCTCCTGAACTGGCTGAATGCGATGAGAGATCGCAAACAACCTAACGCCAATGTAGACCACGGCTTTTCCCACTCTCTAGCGTGCATTATGGCTACCCAGTCCTACTGGAGCGGCAAGAAACAGTATTGGAATTCGAAGAGTGAGCAAATTGTAGAACAGCCCGTTTGAAACAACGTTATTCATAGGTCGATTTTTCAAGAGGGGTCAAGGCATGAAAAAAGAAATGGAACCATCCGGGATCGCGCAGGCATGGAACAAAGAAGCCGATCCATTCGAGGCGTTGCCGAGTAGGTTCGAAGTAGGTCGCCGTGAGTTCCTGCGGTTGTCTGCCCTCGCGCTAGGTGGGATTTCGGTCGCGTCAAAGGCCATGGCAGCGGGTGGAACTGGTTTGTCAGCGCAGGAAGCCACGCGGCACGCTTGTCCGCGGTCGCAAACGCCCGCAAGGAACATCTTTGCTGTGCGATTGCAGGACTTATTTACGTTCGGCTGGGACATGCGGCTGACGCTAACTTGCCTGCAGGGGATCGTGAACCGTCGCCAGCCCCAGCTCTATTTGATCCATGACCGCTACGATGAACTCTGGCTGGACTGGATGCGCAAGCGCGGAGACGTCGATACGGTTGAGTGGCTGAGCATGACCCAGATGTTCGACCGCTTTCTCCCCCAAGTTTCATGCATGTTTGTGACCGATCCTT
Source organism: Acidobacteriota bacterium (assembly GCA_021805955.1). The sequence goes on along the minus strand of JAJZDO010000903.1, from coordinate 1,704 downwards.
CCATTCCAGCCAGTACCAATGTCGCTACCATGCTGGCTGGTGTGTACGGTGGCCTGGTGGCGACGCCGAATACTTTCAAGCAATTCAATCTAACGACTGGCTCGGGGTTGGGTCCGCTCAAGAACGGGCTGGATTTACAAAAGAAGCATTGGAAGAAAGATCTGGAAGCCTATCGGTGGGCCTTTCATACGCTCGACAGCCATCTGTCGCGCCAGGCCATCGCCATCCTCGATCCCACAGAGGTTGCTTTCCGCGACTACCTGGTTGAATTCAATCTTCCCACCTTCTGGATTTCCGGAACGCAAGACGTGGCGAAAAATCCCGCGGCTGCGCCCGAGGAAGAAAAGGATTTTGCCCGAGAGATCATGATGCAGTGGCCGCCGAATATACCTTGTCTGGGCTGGCCATCCGGCGGATACAAGGAAAGCGGGATTGGAGAAGATCCCGGGATTCGGCTGGCCAGCGAATGCGCGAAATTTGAAGTATGTACAGCCTTCGATGGCTATTCGCCGACGGTCGGCAATCTCTCCGTGCATTCCGGGACAAGCGCGACTTTGTCCCAATCGATTCCACCCGTCAATCTGCAACCAGACAAGGTGTACTGCGCCTTCATTCGATCGGATGGAGACGGGATGAATTTCGTCCGCCATTATTACCGCCAGCTTTTCGACGACCCCAGACATGGAGAAGTGCCTCTGGGCTGGCAGCTTGGCACGATGGTCTCCGACTTAATGCCCGATATCGCGGACTATTACTACAAGCATGCCCGGCCGGACGATTGCTTTGTAAATGCGCTCACCGGAGCAGGCTATATCTGGGAAGAGTGGTACGCCAAGGGCTACCCCGTGGAACAACGGCGAAAAATCCTGCGGAGCTATCAGCGGCTCTCGGCCATTTACCGGCAAAGGATTGATGCCAGCGTGATGTGTACGGGCAACGAAATGCCACCAGAACTGTTAGACCTATTCGCGGGCGAGAAAGGGATACGGGGTATTTTTGCAAATTACGTCAGAAGCCAGGAAACGACCCAGCATAACTTGGTAAGCGAAGTTGCGGGAGTTCCTGTCTTTCGTGATGCGATGGGCTTGGCCTCGTGGCTTTCCGGCGACATGGACTTCACGGCGTATTCTCAACAGGAAACTGTTCGTCATGTGATCGCGGAAATCAAGCAATGGACGCCTGTCTATAGGCCAGCCTTTCTTTTTGTCGGAGTAAACAACTGGCTCCGGGAAATGGGAATGCTCACAGAGATCGTGAACGGCTTAGGGCCGGAGTATGCGGCAGTACGACCGGACCAACTTGTGGACCTCTACAGACAGAAGTAAATCTCTTTTCATTCCGGCCGGATTATGCGGAGGGGTAACCTTTCCGCAACTCATGCAGCACATCGAACCAACTGATTCTTATTGCTGGCACGAGCGACTGCGCAGAGACCCTGACAGTCGGCATTCGGTCATTGTTTCTCGATTCCGAAGTCAACACCTGTCCGCAGCGACCCGGCGGAGTATATCCAGGGAGTATCAATGATCCGCAGGGACTTTCTTCGCCGAACCTCCGCCGGCCTTGCCGCCGCGTTGCTACCGGACTCGACCTTCGCTCCCCAATCCGCCGGTAATTTTGGACAGAAATTGCCAAGGTTGCCAATGTCCGCTTGGGGTGCGGGGCAGACGAAAACGGAGCGCGTGGTTGGAGCATTTTTTTGCA
>JAJZDO010000298.1 GCA_021805955.1 Acidobacteriota bacterium | reverse complement strand
ATGACGTGCCGATCTGGTGCGCTATTCCGGTCTGCGCGCCCCTACGGTCTCCAGCGCCATCCGTCATTTGGAGGAGGGCGGCCTGATTCAATTTCTGGGTCAGGGCGAATCGAATGGCGGAAGGCCCCCTGCGATGCTGCAGTTCCATGCCGAGTCGGGCTACGTTGTCGGAATCGACATAGGGGGTACTCTGCTGCGCCTTGCAATTGCCGACCTGAATGGCGTTGTGAAGGGGCGCTGGGCGAATGCGCTGAAACCGAATGAGAAAGAGCCGGAGACAGTTTGCGCCATTATCGACACGGCCCTAACGCGCTTGCTCGCGGAGACTGGTGTCAGACGAGATCGGTTGATTGCCGCCGCGGTAGGAACACCTGGAATCACCGATTCCGAACGCGGTCTGGTGGTCGCTGCCCCGAACCTGAAAGGGTGGATCAATGTTCCTCTCCGCGAGATTCTCCAGCGGCATCTCAAGCTGCCCATCGCTGTAGAAAACGATGTCAATCTGGCGGCCGCCGGCGAGCACTGGCGCGGCGCCACGACCGAGGAGCCGAACTTCGTATTCATCGCCATCGGGACGGGAGTAGGAGCGGGCATCTTCATTGACGGGCGATTGCACCGCGGGGCCGCCTGGTCCGCCGGCGAGATTGGATACCTGCAGGTCACCGGAACAGTCGACTCCACCATTGCCGTCCATCGTACCGGCCAACTGGAGGATTCCATTTCCGGAAAATCGATCGAGCAGGCCTGGAGAAAAGAGCACGACGGGCCGCCCATGCGCGCCACCGAGGTGCTGGACGCGGCTGGCGCAGGAAACCCTGTGGCGCAGAAGATCCTGGAAAATATTTCCCTGATCCTGTCGCACGCAATTTCCAACATAGCGCTGATCCTGAATCCTTCCGTCATCGTAATTGGCGGGGGTGTGGGATCGAATTCCAACCTGTTCAAAAGCACCGGAGAATTGATCGATAAAAACGAGATTGCCCGCCCCAGGTTGATTCAAAGCGCTCTGGGGGCGGATGCGCAGTTGTTTGGCGCAATATTTTCCGCGCTCGAACTGGCGGAAGATGAATTGGTGCGCCGCATCGCGCACATCTCCAGATAATCCCCGATCTGATAACCATCTTTTCCTCCAAACATTCCTCAAGATTAAAAAACACCTTGACTTCGCAAATATTGAGTGGAATACTTTTTCCATTTTAGTTAAGTAACTTTAGAAAGAGTGTTGCTAAAGGGGGGTTCGATGGCAGGCAAAAAGGACATTCACAGAATCATAAGGATGCTCATCGTGCTGCTAATGGGTATCACACTTGCCGGCCCGCGCCTCCATGCACAGTCCCAATCGATCAATGCCACGATCAGCGGTCAAATCACGGATGAGAATGGGGCCGGCGTGCCGGACGCCAAAGTCACGGCGATGAACGCCGACATGGGTTTTCAGCGCTCGGCTACTTCGGACTCGAGCGGACAGTATGTAATCCCCGAACTTCCGCTGGGTACCTACTCCGTGGTGGCTGAAAAGGACGGCTTTCAACTGACCAAGCATGTAGGTATAGGCCTGCAGGCCGGTCAGCAGGCCGCCATCGACCTGAAACTTACGCTCGGGTCCACTTCTACGCAGATCGTGGTGTCCGGGGCCGCGCCCGTCATCAACCCGGACAAGACCGATATCGGGCGCACGCTTACCAGCATCGAAACGACGAACCTGCCGCTGACTTCCCGCAATCCCTACAATTTTATTTTGTTCCAGCCCGCGGTGAGCGGCCACCCCAACCCCGAACTGGGCATTCCACGCACGCTCAATACCAACGGCGTGCTCGACCGCATCAATTACCAGTTGGATGGAATGGTCGACACCGAAACCGACCAATATGGGCTCCGTCTCTTTCCGATATCGGACGTCTATATCCGTGAAATACAAACGGTATCGAGCAGTTTTGCGCCCGAGTTCGGGGGCACGGTCGGCGATATCTTCAATGTGATTACAAATTCCGGGACCAACCAGATCCACGGCATGGCGCAATATCTCGGCCGCCCCACAGCGCTGGAAGCGCGCCCGTTTCTGTTGTCGCCGAGCCAGCCGAAACCGAACCTGACCCAGAACGATTTTTCCGGGAACATCGGCGGCCCGGCAATCAAAGACAAGCTCTTTTACTTTGGCGCCTATGAGCACCTGGTACGCGGGATTCCCAGCCCAAACTCGATCAAACCAAGTGTGGCCGCGGCAGTTGGAGTTCCAAGCAGCCTCCTTGCGACGCCGCTGAGCATCGAGCATGCGCAGTTTGTGGATGCGCGTGGCGATTGGAACATCAACTCTAAAAATCAGTTTTTCGTGCGCTATAACTACTTCCGTAATGTCTACCCGAACAACTCTGGAGTCGGCGGCGTCAACGCTCTCGATGCGGCGGCGGACTTCCAGGACCGCGCTCATGTCATCGGCGCGCAGTTGCTGACAACATTCTCGAATAATTTACTGAACGAGTTTCGCGCTTCCTGGCCGTATCGCAATGAGCGCCACGTCAACGATCCTCTGACCGGACCCGGGCCACAGATATTGATCTCAGGTCAGATCGCTTTCAACGGCACCATTGCCGCAGGTTCGCGCTTCGCCGAAAAAATACCGAGTTTCAACGACAATCTCACTTACATCGTGGGAGCGCACACCTTGAAGTTCGGTGTAGGTTGGGAAAAGATCAACGACACCCAGGTACAAAATATTTACAGCCAGTATGTATTCCCCTCGATTGCGGCCTATCAGGAAGCGAACTCCGGCGCCAACCCATACTCCTACACGGTGTATAACGCGGTCATCGGGTTCCCAGGAGACTCCTCCTATCACTCGCTGTTCTGGGACAGCTTTGCACAAGACAGTTGGCAGGCAAAGCCAAATTTGATGGTTGTGTATGGCGTGCGGTTCGATCATTTTGCGGGGCCGCCGGGCGATCCGAATGCCCTGTTCGTCTACTCC
>JAJZDO010000450.1 GCA_021805955.1 Acidobacteriota bacterium | reverse complement strand
GAGCAAGCTCGACTATCCGATGACGGTAAAGACCACGGGGGGCACAGGCATTGCTCCGGCAGCCGTGACGGCGAAGAACAGGAAAGAGCTAGAGGCTGGGTTGGCGGAAGTCGCAGCTCCAGATCGTAAGCTGTCGGTGGAGCAGGTGAGCTGCAAATTTACTCGAGAGAACTACGAGGGGAAGCCCAACCTGCAAGCTGCGGAAGCGCAGGGCGCGGAGGCCGAAGAGGAGTTCTGCGAGAACTGCGGACGAGTCATGGTGCTGCGGAATGGACCGTTTGGCCAGTTCATGGCGTGTCCGGGATATAACGAAGACCCTCCCTGCAAGACGATTCGCAAGCTGACGCACAAACAACAGCAGAAGCCCGCGGTGCCGCTGGATGAGCATTGCCCGAAGTGCGGTTTGCAATTGGTACGGCGGACCGGGCAGTATGGCGAGTTCGTGAGTTGCAGCGGCTATCCAAAATGCAAGTACATCAAGCAGAACCTGACCGGTGTAAAGTGTCCGACCTGCGGCACCGGAGACATTGCGGAGCGCAAGGCACGGCGAGGCAACTACTTCTACGGATGCACGAATTATCCCAAGTGCGATTTCACGTCGAACTTGAAGCCGGTTCCGCAGACGTGCCCGGAATGCGGCAGTCCGTACCTGCTGGAGAAGTCGCTGAAGTCGGGCGTCTACCTGGTGTGTCCGAACAACGAAAAGCAGACTGCGGCGGAAGAAAAGCGCGGCAAGGGGCGCGGCAAGAAGGGTAAAGAGGAAAAGCCTGCGGCGACGCCAGCGAAGACGGTGGTTTGCCATTATGAAGAGCGCATCGGGGATGCGCGCGAGGCGGAAGAAAAAACGGTCGAAGCCGTGGCCGCAACAGTCGCGTAGCTCAATATCGCGCTGTTAAAAAATGTGATCGGCCACGGGCCCCGTACAATTGACTTAGCAGGAAAGTGAAGAGGGATGGAAAGTCAGATTGCAACACATAACGATGCCGATATCATTTTGAAGTTGTACGACCTTCGCCGCGAGGAAGTGTTGCGCAAAGCGCGCCATTGGGTGGTCTTTGAATTCAACCCGAAGACGCCCGAGGAATTTCTTGCCGTCATGCAGGGGTACGGTACCCAGGAGAACGCCTATTTTCGCCAAGTCATCAGCTATTGGGAAATGGCGGCCTCGCTGGTGGTCCACGGGGCCGTAAAGTCGGATCTCTACCTGGACTCGAATGGCGAGGGAATCTTTATATACGCGAAACTGTACGAGTTTCGCGAAGCGTATGCCGCCAGGACAGGCATTCCGTTCATGCGCCAAACGGCGGAGTTGATCGAGAAATACCCGATGGCGCGCGACAGGTTCCACGCACGATTGAAGTCGATTCAAGCGCGCGCGAAGTAACGCGAAGGAAATTGTTCGCCATTTTCGGCTACCGTACAGCAGAAAATTGGACCCCAAATTTTGGCAGGACCGCACGCAGACTTGCCAATTCAATAGCAGAGTAGGTACAACTTAGCTGTCCAGAGATGGACTACCCTTCGCGGGGGATGAAAGATTAGAGGAGCAAACTATGAAGCATATCGCATTTGTACTGGCTCTCGGAAGTATGACAGCGCTGGCCGGCGCACAGACCGCAAAAGCTCACCTCACGGGCTGGATTGGCGATTCCAAATGTGGAGCAGCAATGCACACGCCTGCATGCGTCACCAAGTGCGTGAAGTCCGGCCAAAAGGCTGTCTTTGTGGACTCCAAGAAAAAAGTCTGGGCCATCGACAACACGGATGCCGTCCATAGCTACTATGGCGACAAGGTGAAGGTTGTAGCGACGGTTGACTCCGCCAACAACAGCATCCACATCGATAAGGTGAAGAAGGCGGGCGGCTCCAGCAGTATGTAGTTTCTGACCCTCGGTTCAGTTCGTTGGGGGTCGAAAAAAAGTCCGTAAAAGAGGACGCGGTTCAGTGCGTCCTCTTTTCGCTTGTAATGGAACGGCTGTATTGTAGATGGGCAAAGGGAGCACATCTGATATTGTTGTAGATGAAGGAGTTTCAGGCGAATCTATGGCGAAAGCAGTGTGGAACGGTAAAGTATTGGCTGAAAGCGAAAAAACGCAACTGGTGGAAGGCAACGTGTATTTTCCTCATGACTCGATCGATCGCGAGTACTTCCGCTCCAGTTCGACGATCTCAACCTGCCCGTGGAAAGGGCAGGCACGGTACTACACCATTTTGGTTGACGGACAGGAAAACTCCGACGCTGCCTGGTACTATCCAGACCCCAAGCCGGCTGCCCGCGCCATCAAAAATCACGTTGCTTTCTGGCGAGGCGTAGAGATCGAAAAGTAATCCAGCCAGCAGGCTCAATAGGCTCCGGCCTGCTGCAGCGGAATTCTGATCTGGAAACAGGTGGATCCCGGTTTCGATTGCAGATCTATAAATCCACGATAGCGACTGAGAATGCGATGCACCGTATCCAGGCTTAGTCCCGCGCCTTTCCCCGGCGGCTTGGTCGTAAAAAACGGTTCGAAAATGCGGCTGTGCAGCTCCGGTGGAATGCCCGGTCCATCATCCCAAATCTCGACTCGAACCATATCGCCGGCATTTTGTGTGGCCACGCGGATCGTTCCCCGGTCTTGCATCGCGTCCAGAGCATTTTCCAATAGCGCCATCCAAACCTGATTCAATTCACTGCCGTTGGCCGCGATACGCGGCAGGTTGGGGGCGAAATCGCGCAGGACTTTTACGTGATTCAGCCGGTAATGCAGCATGGTCAGCGTGTTCTCCAGCGACTGTGCCAGGTCAATGTCCTGCAGCGGGGCCTGGTCCATGTGGGAGTATTGCTGGATCGCATGAATCAGGTCGAAAATTCTGGCAGTCGATTCCAGCACCGCTTCCGTCATGCGCTCCGCACGCAGCGTGGACGCGAAGTGCGTCACCGCGACGTCGGTGGCTTCGGGACTCAGAAATGTATCCAGCACCGCCAGT
>JAJZDO010000077.1 GCA_021805955.1 Acidobacteriota bacterium | reverse complement strand
GTCATGCCGTCGCGATTCACTTTTACGGAGACGGTAGGCAATGCAGATGTTTATATACCGTGGACTTCGACTCGAACTCCAGGATTCTTTCCGTGGATAAAACTTAAACCTGGAGTCAGCCTCGCAACCGCAAACGCCGAGTTCCAATCTTTCCTCAACCAATTCAAACAGGAGACACCGAAACACTTCCCAGCCTCTTTTCGTGTCAGCGTGCAGCCGATTCTCGAGCCATACATACATCGCACGGGCCGCACTCTCGCACTGCTCTTTGCTTCAGTCATTCTCCTTCTGCTGATTGGCTGCGCCAACTGCTCAGTTCTTCTCCTTGCTCGTGGCGAAGCACGTCAGCACGAACTGGCCATCCGTAGTGCCATCGGCGCCAGCCGTTTTCGTATGGTGAGACAGCTTCTGGTTGAGTCCTTGGCCATTTCCTTTGCCGGGGCAGCGATGGGAGTCGTTGCATCCTTCTGGCTTGCGGAGCTTCCACTGCGGCTTATGCCAGATGCCTTTCCTCAGGAAGCTGCCATCACCGTCAATTTCCCTATCCTGGCTTTTTCCATCGGCCTCGCACTTATCGCGGGACTGCTCTCTGGACTCTCTCCTGCGCTGCGCCTGTCGCGACCAAACGTCTCACAAATTATCCAGAGCACCGCGCGTGCCACTAACGGCAGCACCAGCAAACGCACAACCAACCTCCTCATCGGCAGTCAAATCGCTCTCACATTCATTCTCCTTGGCGTGGCTGGAGCCGCGATTGCAGGCTTCATGAAGGTGACGTCAATCCACCTCGGGTACGAACCACACAATGTCATGGTGGTCACTATCCCGCTCAAACGGGATACGAAGAAGAACCAGATGGCGCGTGCAACCTACATTGACCAAATGCGCGAACGTGTTTCCAGCGTTCCAGGGGTGATCTCTGTAGCCGTGGCGTCCCGTGGGATACCTCCGGCGCAATCCCCGTTCGGACAGGGCACGCTAGGACCGTTTGAGATCCTGGGCCGGCAGTCCCAGCAGCAGCCACAGGCGGAAGTCGCTCTCGTCAGCCAAAAGTATTTTGCTACGCTCAAAATTCCTCTCCTCATGGGCAGAGTATGGAACCAGACTGAAAATCAAAACGGAGACTTTGTCGCGGTCGTCAATCAAACACTTGCACAACGGTATTGGCCAAATGGAGACGCTGTCGGCCATCAGATTCGTATCGCCTCGCTAAAAGACGATGGATCACCTCTCTCGGCGACCTCACCTCAAAGCGGAGAGTGGCGTCAAATTATCGGCGTCGTGGCGGACTCACGTAACGACGGCCTGGAACGGCCAATTGCTCCAGCGATCTACGTTCCCTATACGACTTTCATGTGGGACGGCACGGCTTTTTTTGTCCGCACCGCAGGCGCTCCACTCGCGTTTGTCCACACTATTCGTGTCGCGCTCCACTCCGTCAAGCTCGATCAGCGCATCTCCTGGACCGTTGACCTTGAGGAGGTCCTGCGACATCAGCCAATATGGACACAGCAGCGTCTTTTTTCCATCCTCTTTTCATTCTTCGCTGGCCTTGCTCTTGTTCTGTCTCTCATTGGCCTCGCCAGCACGGTTAGTTTCGCCGCAGCGCGACGCACGAATGAACTCGGCATTCGCATGGCACTCGGTGCGCAGCGGTCCCATATCGTGTGGATCGTCGTCAGGGCCACGCTCGCGACCGTGGGCGGCGGAATCGTAGTTGGCGTGGTGTTGAATCTCGCTCTGGAAAAGGTGCTTCGGCACTGGACGCCTGGCAGCGTCTTCGCCCCGTGGATGGTCGCCGGGGTTGCATTGCTTCTTCTGATTTGCGCCACTAGCGCCTGCCTTCTACCGGCAACGCGAGCGGCAAACATCGAGCCCATGCATACGCTCCGTTGCGAATAGGCCAGAAATTATGAGGTTGACATGGATGCCATAGGGTTAATGGAAGATGTATCGGACAACCCGACCGCTCCCTGGATACCGTTCATTGCTGCCGTGCTTGCAGCAGGCGCTGTCGCCTGCATTTTTTGCCAGCTTCCGCCGCCACATTCTTTATCGTGGATCGGGCTGTTTCTATCGGCGATTGCTTACGTCATAACTGCAATTGCTGCGAGTGCTGTCGCTGTATGGGCCCTATCCGTGATTTTGCCGGATGGCTCCGCGCTCAATCGTCGTCAACTGATCCTGATTGCGTGGGGTGCTGCCGCGTGGCTTCCGTTGCTGGTGCTTCTCTTGCGTGAAGATTCGCCCTGGGCAGTTGTGGTCGTCGTCGTGGACATTGCAGTTGTCACCAACACGTTGCGCACATGGAAACTCCCAGCCGAGGAGGCGAATGCATCGTCTGACGATGCTGCGCCTGAGTACAAGTTCCTTTGCACTCCCGATTCGCCTCCCTTGATTCGACGACTGTTCCCTGCGCTCGGCGCTGCGATATGTGCTCAAGCTGGAGTAATGGCTCTGCTGACAAATCATCTGCTTCTATCTGTAGCATTATGCGGGATCAGTGCCTCTCTATTAAGCTGGCAGTTCTTCACACCATCCATACAACACGCAATCAATAGGGATAAGCGATTCACTTCACCATCTCGCGCTTGGCTCGTGTTTTTACTGGCGATCATGTTCACATCCATTCCGCTTATACCCTATTTGTCCAACCGTATGTTCGCGATGAGAATGCATGCGTATTTGGATGGGCAGTTCTTACTTCGAGCCATCGCCCCGTTGGAACATCGTGCTCAGGTCGAGACACCAGCAAGATCCTACTCCGGCGTAATCCTCTGGCCGATACCCAAGAAGCATAAGAAGATTTTTCCTCCATCTCCAGCGACCAACTCATTCACGACGGGCATCCACAACACTGTCTTGAAAATTCCCTTCGACGGCGTGTATTGGTATTTCAAATCGCCGGACAAGCGACCAAAGCCAGATGCTCACGTCGAGCATGGAAATCCCATGAAGGTCAATATCCACTCT
>JAJZDO010000907.1 GCA_021805955.1 Acidobacteriota bacterium | reverse complement strand
ACCGGAACCACTCCGCCAGATAATTTCCCTGTGTCTTGAAAACGAAAAATTTGTAACCGATATATGCGACCGTGATGCTCATCAGATTGGAAAGCACGGAGGCGACGATGTAGCCGAAACGCAGCCGTGGCATCAGCAGCGCGGTGAACAACGCATACACGCTGTACCCGAAGATGGTATTCCACAGCCCCACCATTAGATACCGCGCAAACTGCCCCGGCGGAATATGACGAATGAGCCGCGCCACCCATGGAACCTTGTACGGCAAACCATCCCGAGACTTCTTATCGGCGCCGTTCTGCATCGATCGTCCCATCCTTCTCGCCATCCCTGAAAATCATGGTCCATCTCCACGACGAATTTCCAGTGAGATGCGGAAGGCCCGCTGTCCGTTCGCTTTCCCGCCGCGCGTCACCTATGGGATGATGAATGCCAGGGCTGCGCGGAACGTTTCTTCTTACGACATCATGACAGTTTCAGGACGAGTCACCGTCGGAATTCCTACCATCAATCGCAGCAACCTGGCCCTGCGCTCCATCCAGAGCGTGCTCGATCAAACCTACCGCGATATTGAGGTGATTGTATCGGACGACGCCTCCACCGACGACACCGCGGAGCGCGTTCGCGCAATCCACGATCCGCGCCTGGTGCTGTTCGAGCAGAAGCAGCGGCTCGGCCTCGTCGGCAACTTCGATTTTTGCCTCCGCCACGCCAGCGGAGAATTTTTTCTTCTCCTCGGCGATGACGACGTTCTGCTGCCCACCGCCATCGAACGCCTAATCGAGCCTTTTCTGCATGGCTGCCAGAAAATTCCATCTGGCGCGATCGGCGCAGTCTGGTGTCCCTGTGTTATTGCGGATGCCGAGGGCCGTCGTCTTTGGGTCACAGAGTCAGGTCCAACCTGCGAGTCGCCAGCATCCATGATCTCTCAGCTACTCGCCGGCAACAGAGGCTCCCGCCTCAGCAGCATCCTGGTTCGGACCGCAGACTCCATTGCTATCGGGGGATATGTGCAAAAGCATGGAGACCACTGCGACCTCGGCAACTGGGGTCGCGCCGCTCTCTTGCGCGATTACATGATTTGCGTCCCCGAACCTCTGGTGCAATACACCCAGCATTACGGAAGCACCACGAGCCAATCCTCAGTAAAAAAATGGCAGGACTGGGCCAGCATCATGCACGCCGATCTGCTCGTAAGCGCGCGCGCAAGTGCCGACCCTGATGCGGCAAACAAAATCGAGTCTTCCAAAAGAAATTTGATCAGCGGCGTCACCCTCACCATCCTGATTCAAACCATCGGCAAGCCCGGCTGGATTCGCAACGCAGTGGCGCAATCGTTTCGAACTCCCGAGGCCATCTTTACTCCGTACATGTTCCGCAGATTGGTCAAAGATGGCTGGAAAGTTTTGGCGGCCCGTCGCAATTCCAATGATTGAAAAAAACAATCGCCATCCCATACGTCATCCACCAGTACAGCCGCATTTCAATCTCGTCGCCAATTCTCCTCGAACTTCGCATATACAATTGGGATGAGTACTCAACACCAGCGACTGGATTCTTTGCACGGATGTGATGACGCCGCAAACAATCGAAAAAGACGTTCCTCTCTAGACGGATCGGGCCTTTCTTTCACCGGAGAATCGTACACAGGCGCATCGTGCAGCCATTGGCTCGCATGTGCGAAGCCCGGCGCGAGAGAGTTTTACCGCACCCATTCCACGCATTGTCTCCACCCAGTCGGCGGCATTTTTCTCGCTTGCTGAAAACACCGCTCCTCGCGCGCCGAAGGTTGCGGAAATCTGCAATCACGATTGACGCGAAGTTCACTCCTGAGCGGATTTACAGATACTGGCTTCAAAATGAGAGGAGTCATTCTGAGGTCGCTGCGGCGACCGAAGAATCCAGAGCGTGATGGCGGTGTTTACGATGCGGATATCGTCCGGATTCTTCACCGCAAATGACTATACAAACTGTAAATCCGCTATAGATCAATTCAATTATAGATAGATCAATTTTGTCTGACATGGGGCTTTCTTGAATCTTTTTTGGATACTCGCACGTCTCAACCTGAAGAAGATGGAATTTCGCTTCCCCAAAGGAAAATTGCCTGTGGCTCATCGACTGTTTCGATTCTTCGTTTTAGCTGTTTTGCCTTTTGTCCTCGCAACGACGCTTCTGGCGCAGCAGAATACCGGTAGCCTGCACGGCGTAGTCGCCGATCCCACGGGAGCCATCATTCCCGGCGCGTCCATCGTTGTTTCCGGCAACGGCCAGAAGCTCAGCACCACCAGCGGCCCCACCGGCCACTTCCAATTCAATGGCCTCACGCCCGGACAATATACGGTCGATACCACCATCGAGGGTTTTACTCACTACGAATTACAGGGCGTGGCGATCGCTCCGGGCACATCCAAGACACTCAATATCTCCATGACCATTGCCGCGCAGCAGCAAAACGTTCAGGTGAATGCCGAAAGCTCCACCATCGACACCTCTCCAGAATCGAACGTCAATGCGGTGGTCATCAAAGGGAAGGACCTCGACGCGCTCTCCGACGATCCCGATCAGTTGGCGACCGACCTGCAAGCCCTGGCAGGCCCATCGGCCGGTCCCAATGGCGGTCAGATCTATGTTGACGGCTTCTCCGGCGGCCAAATTCCGCCCAAGGAGGACATTCGCGAAATTGTCATCAATCAGAACCCCTTCTCGGCAGAGTTTGACAGCCTCGGCTACGGCCGCGTTGAAATCTACACCAAAGCCGGCACCGGCCACATGCATGGACACGTTTTTTCCATGGGCAATGACTCCCCATTCGACGCCCAGAACCCGATCCTGAACTCCAACCGTATTGCTGGCTCGCCGCCGATCATTGAGCCCCCCTATTACGTCTACTACCTCCACGCGGACATCGGCGGCCCCATGACAAAGCAGTCCTCCTTTTTTTTCCAGCATCTTCAACCGCTCCCAGCACTT
>JAJZDO010000653.1 GCA_021805955.1 Acidobacteriota bacterium | reverse complement strand
TTTGCAGGTCTATTACGCCATGACCCGGTAATGACTTCGCGGCAAGCCATGCAATTCGGTTGCGAGTGAATGACTTTAGGCCAGCCGGGAGCGCGGCCTTGACGCGAACCACAATCGCCATCGCGAACAAGATGAGGGAGCGTAACCTTAGATCTGAGGAAGCGCAATGTCGACTGAAGCAGTCCCGCCCCGCCAGCATGCATATACTGGCCCCGGGCTACCGCAATTGCCTGAGCCAACCTACGCCGAACGTGTCCGCACCCTCATTGCTTTATCTTCCATCGCCACCCTTTCGACGCTCTCTCGCAAGCATGCCGGATTTCCCTTTGGCTCGCTGATGCCCTACGCGCTCGACGGTGCCGGTCGTCCCATCTTCCTGATCAGCAATATGGCGATGCATACTCAAAATCTGAAAGCCGACGCGCGAGCCAGCCTGTTCGTGGCGCAAACCGCCGCAGACGACGATCCGCTCGGTGCTGCACGAGCCACGATGATGGGTCATATTGAACTCATATCGCAGGCAGACATCGCCACTGCGCGCGAGCAATACCTCGCGCGTCACCCGAACAGTCGCTACTGGGTCGATTTCAGCGACTTCAATTTCTTTCGGCTGCAGCCCACCGACGTCTATTATGTTGGCGGCTTCGGCGTCATGGGATGGGTCGATGCAAAGGAGTATGAACAGGCATTGCCCGATCCGTTGGCGGAATCGGCGGCGGGAATTCTGTCTCACATGAATGCCGACCATGTGGACTCCATGATTTTGCTGGCACGAACGCATGCTCAAATCGAAGCTTCCGAAGCGACCATGACATCCGTGGATCGACTGGGATTCTCTCTTCGACTGAAGACGCAGGAGGGAATGAAGGGCGCTCGCATCAACTTTCCACATGCGGTTGCTACCCCGCAGGAAACGCGAAAGGCGCTGGTCGAGATGGTTCGTCAGGCTGGGAATCCATCGCAGGCTTGAAAAATGTCAAAGCCCATCGAGCGCATCGACGCCTGCCGACTATGCGGAGGCTGCGGGCACGCGGCCTTTTCGCAGCAAAAACTCTCGAGCGCCGCGACCCACGCGCTCTACATCCGCTGGGTCGATGAACAGCACATAGGCGGTCAACACGTCCCACTCAAACATTGGAATATTCAAGGAATATTCAATCGACAAATGGAACAGCAACCCCAGCACAAGCAGCGGATAACGAAATGGCCGGAACCAGATAAGGACCCCGAGAGAGAATTCAAGAACCAGGGTGTACCAGGTCGCAAGCTTCAAAACCCATAGATGCTGCGTCCAACCGGGCAGCGGAAATCGCTGGATTGCATGAATCTGAAACACATAAAACAATGCGGTTCCATTCAGCCATGGCGCACCCTTCATCTTCCATAAGAACGAGGAAAAATACAGCAGCGCCAGTTCAAACTGAATCATGCGTTGCGCCCACGGAGCCCGCGGTTCAATCTCACCGCTTTCCAACTTCCTGCGCATGCGTATCATTCGATCCAGGGACAGCGCCGCTCCCGCTGGAGCGAACATCAGAAAAAATCCGGAGACCCGCAGAAATACGTCGCCGCCATGCAGGATGTAAAGATTTCTCTGCTGCATGGAAGCCAGGCAGACGAACACAACGATGCTGCTCAAACGAGTCCACAGTCCAACCGTCAGCAATATGGCGAAGGACAGAAAAATCCAGAAAAATGCCGCGATCCAAGCATCTCTCTGCGGCATCACTGTGAATAGATTCAGCCGGACCCCGGGCTCGACTGTCGTTATCGTCGACAAAGTCACCCAACTATGGATGCCATACCAATCGAGCCATTCCGCATGCAACAGAAGCAGCGTCGCGGTCACGCAGGCGCCATACAGAATGCGAAACACCGCCATCGGCGCGGGAGATTGCGGAGCAAAAAAGAACCGCTCCCAGGCCTCTCGAAACCTCACCAGCGTCATCGGGGGTCCTCGCCGCTCACATAATATTCGTAGAAGAATTGCGGCTTCGGCGCCAGCTCCTGCGCCGGAGTCGCTCCATACAGGATCGGCGCCTCAAATTTCATCAGGATCACCATCTGCGGTGGATCGCTCGCGCTCGTCAGCAGCCGCGCAACGCGTTTCGCCACATCCGGCCAAAGAGCAACAAAGTGCGGGTCGCACAAAACTTCCGCAAATTTTCGATATCTCTCCTCGCGGTAACGCTTGCCGTAGCTGAGTTGCTCCATCCGGGGAAAGTCAAACACCCGGATATGGCGATTCTGGGTCACCGCGACGGCTTCAATGTAGGAGTTCACCGGCCTCGGATTCGGAGCGAAGAAGTC
The DNA here is from genome assembly GCA_021805955.1 of Acidobacteriota bacterium. The sequence continues at coordinate 665 of JAJZDO010000653.1, read as the reverse complement.
CCACGATTGAAACAGTCCAGTCCACAACAGATACGGACGAACCAGTTCTTTGATTTCCCGCAAAGGAGGAACGTTCAAAGGCACAGCCCAGCTCGTAATTGCAACTAGATTGAACAGGATAAAAATGCTGATCGCACCGCGCAGAAAACCTGGGCTCTCCGCACTCGTGGGTTGCGATGAGCGAACATGCGCCGGCTTCTGAGGGCCGGCATCGTCGGAAGCGCCTTCCCTGCTGGACTGAATTTCGCTCGTCACCTTCGTCCCCTGCCGCATTTCGAGTATAAGACCGGACGGATGGAGCCGGGCCCCTAAATCCTGAAACAGTGGTTCGCAAGCTTCAGAGACGGTCAACGCACGTTCGACGTCGCTAAAATCGCTATAACTGAGGAGAATGTTTTTGAAGAAAATGTTAGCTACTGCGGCTGTCTTCTCTGCCGTGTTCGCAGGTGGCCGAAGTTTTAAAGGCGGCGATACGGCACTGTCAGCGCGAAGCATCGTTGTCCTCTGGAACTAGCTGCGATATCTCACACGGATCGATTTCATCGGACAGCTCGGTGGTCTGATAGGGCAGAAGGGTGGTCGTTCGGTCTCGGAGCAGTCTTCAGTCTGGGTTTGGCGCTTTCGTAGAGGTTTTTTCGGGCTCGAAGCATGATTTTCCGCATTCT
>JAJZDO010000166.1 GCA_021805955.1 Acidobacteriota bacterium | reverse complement strand
CCGTCCAGTCTTCAGGGGCCTTGCTTCCAACCCAATCCGGACCTCAACCGGGGACTCAATCCGGGAAAATCGAAAAAGCGGGAAGGCGATCCGGGAATTGAGGAAATCCTTGTCGTTAATGACTGAAGTGATTAGAAAAATCGCCGATACTGCTCAGTGGGAGAACGAGATCGATGAACATTCGCAATGGAATTGAAAACTCAAATCTGACGCGTGGAGCCACCAGTCTTCCGCAGGCTAATCAATCTGTTCGCAGTTCGACCGGCGCTTCGTCTGCGTTATCGAGCGCCGTGGCTGCGGGCAACGATCAGGCGCATCTCAGTGCAGTGGCTGCACATTTATCGCAGGCTCTGCCTGCAAATGGAGTCAGCAGTGATGTGCGCACCGCGCTGGTGCAGCGGGTGCAAGGTGCGCTCGTGGATGGCACCTATCAGGTACCTGCGTCCGCAGTGGCGGATAAGGTGATGCAAAGCATGTTCACACACGAGTAAGGATTCGGTCAGGATTTCGCAGAGTGTCTGAATCTGAGTCATGGCGCGGCAGCAAGCCTGAGGAAAGCGGCAGAGGGATGGAGCAGAAGACGATGACGCGCGGAGAAGATTCGGTGCAGGTCTGGCAAGGCCTGTTGCAGCAGGCAACGGATGCGCTGGTTCGCATGGATGCGGAGCGGCTGGAGGAGTTGGCGCGGTGCTGCGCTGATCTGAACCGCCAAATGCAGGGCGTAGCGCCAGGGTCGGGAACCGCTTCGACCCGGGGACGCGTCGTGTCGTCGGATCGCGCTGCGTTTTCGATGAATGGGCTGGAGCAGCAGCTCTCCGCACAGCGTGCGTCGATGGTTGTAATGGCTCGTCTGCTGGCTGAAACGCGGGCCAATCTGCGCGTCTTGACGCGCCTGCACATGCTTCGTCTGAAGTCAGCGGAATCATTGCATCCTGACGTGTGGCATTCGCGTCCGGCGGGGGTCGATTATGGGGACAATTAGCTCGGCGTTGAGTCTGATTACCGGTGCATTGAATGCGGATCAGGCAGCACTGGATGTGGTTTCAAACAATGTGGCGAATGCCTCCAGCCTCTCCTACACGCGCCAGGTGCCCAACTGGCAGGAGAATGCGCCCATCGTGGTCAACGGCGTGAGCTATGGAACCGGCGTCACCATGACAGGTGGAGTTTCGCAGCGCGACCGTGTCCTCAACCAGCGGCTCTTGCAGCAACAACAGTCCAGCGCATCGGCCAGCGCGCTTGATTCTGCGCTGACCACCCTGCAAACCAACTTCACGGTGGCCAGCAGCACGACCAGCTCCGGCAATATCGGCACAGACATCACGAATTTTTTCAACTCCATGACGCAGCTTGAGACCAGCCCGACCAGCAATCCGTTGCGTCAGCAGCTTTTGTCCTCAGCGACCACGCTGGCCAGCGATATCTCCGGCACGGCGGCCAGCCTGAATGCGCAGCAGTCGTCGCTGGACCAGTCGATCACCACTGCCGTTTCCCAGGTGAATACGCTCACGGCTTCCCTGGCGCAGGTCAGTCAGCAGATTCAATCCAGCTCTCCCAATCAGGATGCCGGTGTCCTCGAGGATCAGCGACAAAACGATCTGACGCAACTGGCGAAGTTGATCGGCATCAATCTGGTGACCACAGAAAACAACGGTCTCAGCGTGACCACGACCAGCGGCCAGTTGCTGGCGACCAACGGCCAATCCTTTCAGCTCACCACCGGCATGGTCAGTGGCGTCAGTCACATCTACCTCAACGGAACCGACATCACCAGCCAGCTTGCCTCCGGCGGTGGACAGATTGGCGGGCAACTGACAGCGCGCGATCAGGTAATTCCCAGCACCATGGCTACGCTCGATCAGCTTGCCTACGGTATCTCGACCAATGTCAACACGGTGAACAACGCCGGCACGGATTTGGCCGGGGATAACGGCGGAGCGGGCAACATCTTCGCGGCGCCCACGGCGGTGGCTGGTAGCGCCGTATCCATGAGCGTGGTGATGACGGACCCCAATCACATTGCGGCCGCCGGGCTGGGCAACGGCACCGGCGACAACTCGAACATCGTTACGATGGCGAATCTGGCCAACCAATCCATCGTCAGTGGTCAAACCCCGTCCAACTACTACTCGAACATCGTGAGCACGGTCGGCAATGCAGCCTCTTCGGCCACCACGGAGAGCACAGCGCTCAGTGCCTCTGTGACGCAATTGCAGAATCAGGTCAGTGCGCTGTCTTCGGTCAATCTGAACGACGAGGCCAGCGCAATGCAGGAGTTTGAGCGATCGTATCAGGCAGCTTCTCAGGTCTTCACCATCCTCAATACCGTCATGGCATCGGCGTTGAATATCGGCGTGGAGACGGCGGTTGCATAAAGCAAACTCGAAGTGGACTGGCCCGCGTCAGCGCGAAGAGCGGTGGGCAGGAGGCAAGCGATCCCCATGCAAGTGAATCCGTTTTTTGTCACGAATCTTAGCAGTGCGCTCGACCAGACCCAGGCGACGCAGCAGCAACTCTCCACGGAGCTTTCCAGTGGTCTGGGCGTGACCAGCATCGGACAGAATCCGGTCGTCGCAGCTCAGAACTCCCAGCTCTTGAACCAGATTGGCATTGAGGATTCCTTTACGCAGTCCTCCAGTCTGGTGCAGGGCATGTTGAATGTAACCGACTCCGCGCTGGGCAGTGTGGTCACTCAACTCAACGAAGCAATCTCGCTTGGCTCGCAAGGCAGCAACGGCACGTTGAATGCTTCGCAGTTGCAAGCCGTCTCCAATCAGCTCGGGGGCATTCGCGATGAGGTGCTTTCGCTGGCCAATACCAGCTATCAGGGGCAATATGTCTTTGGCGGCAGCCAGACCAGCTCTCCGCCCTTCACGCTGAACACCAGCACTTCGCCGGCAACCGTAACCTATAACGGTGACAGCATTGTCAATCAGTTGCAGACCCCCAACGGACAGCCGATTGCGCTCAATATTCCCT
>JAJZDO010000516.1 GCA_021805955.1 Acidobacteriota bacterium | reverse complement strand
GGAGATTGCGGCGGTTGCGGCTGGACACGACGCGCTGCTCAAGAATCTCGTCGAGCACGGTTTTATGAAAGGCCATCCTCTGCCGTGGGGGGAATCGCGCCGTAGACGGCCAGTTTGCGGCGGACGACGCGCACGGCGTGCAGGAAGGAGAGCCGGTCGGGGTCTTCACCGGCTTTCAAGGCAGCTTCGTGCATCAAGCCGCTGATGGCGAAGTGATGCACGGCTACCACGTCCTGCTCGACGCCGATCCCCTGCATAACAGACTGGAGATCAAAGTCCTCGCTCGCACCGAAGTCAACCTCGGGTAACCCGTTCGTAAATTTAGTTACTCGCACCCTTGAGGACACCGATGGATGTTCCCGAAGAGACGTAAACGAGGTCGGTGGCGTCATCCACCGCTATCCCGTAGGATTTCGGTGAAACGCTCAGCGTGCTCAAAACGGCGTTGGATGCGCCGTCGATAGCGGAAACTGTGCTGTCTGAACTATTGACGACGTAAATCACATTCGTAGTCTTGTTGACAGCGATATCGGACGGATAATTTCCAACGGCGATTGCGGTCACTAACTTATTTGTCGCTCCATTGAAAACAGAAACAGCGTTGAGGTGATCCGCTACATAGACCATATTTGTAGCCGTATCCACATCCAGCGCGACGGGCATTAAAGGAACACCCACAGTGTTGACTCCGATTGCGAGAGTTTGAGTCACCGTGTTGCTGGAACAGTCGATTACCGAAAGAATGTTGGCGCTGCTGCTCACAACATAAGCCACGTTGGTTGCCGGATTTACTTTGATGGCGGTAGGCGTCGCGGCCAGTGCAATCGTGGCCGTCACTGTGTTGGAAGCTCCGTTGATAACTGAGATTGAACTGTCTTCAGAGTTGGCAACGTATACCAGATTCGTCGTTGGATTCACGCTGACGCTGACTGGATCCTGCCCAACCGCAACGGTAGCCGCCACGGTATTCGATGAGGCATTGACCACCGAAACCGTATTGCTTTGACTGTTGGCGACATAAAACAGTCCGGTCGCGGCATTGGAATCGACACTGATGGGGAGGCTCCCGACCGCAACCGTGGCTGCCACAGTATTGCTCGAACCATTGATGAGGGACACGGAGTTGCTTCCTTGATTGACGACTCCAATGAGATTCGATGCAGAATCGACAGCGATCGGCAGTGCGAATTTTCCGGCTGCCTGAATGGTAGCTGTAAAATTGGGTGCGGCGGGACGGGCACCCGATCCTAGCCCATTTTGTCCACCGCCGCCGATACCGCAGCCGACGCCGGAGATCAAAGCAAATCCAAGAACGAGGACAAAAGCAAACTTTAGGGAAAAAAGAGCAGCAGTTTTCATCGAAAAATCTCCACAATCGGTATCGGTCTCTTAAGAAGGCGGCAATCTCATATATGCCAATCGTTTCCTAAAGTGTATCGCACAAGCGAGTACATTTTGCAGAGCGGTATGACTGTCGGCAATGCTGCTGGCCTTTCCGGCAATCCATAGTAATGCATCTCGTTCATAACGCGTCATGATACTATGGCCGCATGATTGTCAGTTTCCGGGATGCCGACACGGAACTGCTCTGGAAAACGGGCAAGAGCCAAAAGATTCCGGCGGCCATTCGGCGAACAGCGTTTAAGCGTCTGTCGATCCTGAACGCGGCGCTTGGGCTGGCGAATTTGTCTGTGCCGCCCGGCAACCGGCTGGAGGCATTGTCAGGAAATCGCAAGGGCCAGCACAGCATCCGCGTGAATGAACAATTCAGGATTTGCTTCGTGTGGCGCACCGGAAACGCACATGACGTGGAAATTGTGGACTACCGCTGACGGAGGAAATGTATGGCAAAGCCGTTTGCAATCCATCCAGGAGAAATCCTCCTCACCGAATTTATGGAGCCGTACGGATTGACCGCGTACCGGCTGGCGAAGGAGCTGTGCGTACCGGTGCCCCGAGTGAACGACGTTGTGCGCGGCAAGCGTGCTATTTCCGCAGATACGGCGCTGCGACTGGGAATCTATTTTGGACTGCCCGCTCAGTTTTGGCTCAATCTGCAGAATGACTACGACCTGCGCCTCGCGGCCAAGGCCGGCGCTTTGCAAAAGATCAAGCCGCGCACGAAAGCCGCATAGAAATCGACCCCAGCTGTTTCTTCCATCTGCGGCAGGAATATGAGTTGTTCCCAATCGCTGTCAGCGTCGTGTATAGTCCTCGCTTGGTTGCGTCGTGCGTTGTCGAACACAAGCAGTTCAGTGAGGAGTGACCGGATGTCTTTTCCCAAACTTGGCATTTTTCTGTTGCTGTTGCTCAGCGCCGTAGCCGCATCCCAGGCCCAAACCGACAAGACGGCCCCCAAGCACGGTCTAGAGGTCTTCGGCGGCTACTCCTATCTGCTCAGCAACCCTAGATTCGGGGCTACCTCTGACCTTCCCTCAGGGTCGGGTTTTAACGTCGGCGTGGATGGCCATATTCACCGTCCGTTTTCACTGGTGGGTGAGATCAGCGTGTTCCCTCTCAATTGCAACTGCGCCTACTACAGCACACCGAAGGAAACGACGTTCCTGTTTGGGCCGCGATATTCATTTCCGGTCCCTGAATCGTCCAGGTTGAGACCCTTCGCGGGCCTGCTGATCGGCGGGTCTACTTACAGCAATACTTCCAGTCGCTACGGTGAGGCCTACAGGAACAATTCTTCATTCGCATATGAAATCAACGGTGGCCTGGACTACCGGCTTACTCCTAGATTTGCGTTACGCGGCGCAGTAGGATATGTGCATAGCACGCTGACCCCCTATGATCCTCAGTTCACATCTTCTGGATACGGGCGTGCACAGTTCGATGTCGATCTGGTCTACCGCTTCTAAGGCTGTTTCGGCAGAGTTCCCGCTACGCCTCGTAGTCCAGTTCCGCGGCGACAGCCAACAGCGGCATCAGCCAATCGACCAGCTTCTGGTGTACTGGATGCGTGAAGTAGGCCT
>JAJZDO010001090.1 GCA_021805955.1 Acidobacteriota bacterium | reverse complement strand
CCGGAATCGCTCTTTGTGCTGCAAGAAGGGCAGGTTACGCTGAAATCCGGTGAGGCGGACCGCGAGCGCATCTTTGTTCGTCAGACACTACCCGGATCCATCTTCGGCTTGCCGGGAGTTATTGGGAACACTCCGTACTCGCTGACGGCTGTTGCAGAGGCAGGAACGCAGCTTCAGGTGATCACACGCGAAGCGTTTCATCGTTTACTGATCACTCATCCCGAAGTCAGTTTCCACGCGCTGCGAATTCTGGCAGCCGAGGTGCAGGCTGCACGGAGGCTGCTGCAACAGTCGGCAAGGCCATCCGGCGCAGTATGCAGGGAGTCCTCCGGCAAGCGGAAACAGCAGTGACTCCGATACAATCACGGCGTGAAGACAAGCGTCTTTGACCTGTACAAGATCGGAGTAGGGCCTTCCAGTTCGCATACGATGGGACCGATGCGGGCTGCCTTCCAGTTTTCGCAGGAGTTGAATGGTTCCGGCCTGCTGGCGCGGGTTTCGCGAGTGACGGTAGAGCTTTTCGGGTCGCTCGCGCTGACCGGACTGGGGCATGCGACAGACCGTGCGATCCTGCTCGGGCTAAGCGGAGAAGAACCGGCTTCCATTGATCCGGAGCGCATCGAAGGGCTGGTGCAAACTATCCGCGCAACTCACCTTCTGCGCCTGGCAGGTCAGCGCGAGATCGCATTCGACGATACGCGGGATATACTCTGGCAACGCGAGACTATGTTCCCTCCAGCGGCACGGACACAGCATCCAAATGGGATGCGCTTCCGCGCCTGGGATTGCACGGAGAACCTGCTGCAAGAAGAAATTGTGTTTTCGATTGGCGGTGGATTTCTGATGAAGGACGGCGAATCGGCGGCACAGAAGACGGTGGCCGCTTCGACACTTCCCTTCCCTTTCACCAGTGCCCGGGAACTGCTGGACACTGCGAAAAATGCTGGTATACGCGTGGATGCGCTCATGCTGGCCAATGAATGCGCGCTGAGTGGATTGTCCGACGACGAGGTGAAGCGACGGATTCGGCATATCTGGAGCGCAATGCAAAGCTGTATGGAACGCGGAATGGCGACGGAGGGTATTCTGCCCGGCGGGTTGAAGGTACGTCGCCGAGCACACCGACTGGCTGAGAAACTCGCAGCGGCGCAATCGGGATCGACACCCGATCCGCTTGCGGCGCTGGACTGGCTGACCGTCTTTGCAATGGCAGTGAACGAGGAAAACGCGGCAGGAGGTCGCGTGGTGACAGCTCCGACAAATGGAGCTGCGGGGGTGGTTCCGGCTGTGGCGCAGTACTACCTGCGCTTCGTGCCAGGAGCAGATGATGCCGGTTTGCTGCGGTTCTTTCTGACCTCGGCGGCGATTGGAATTCTCTACAAGGAGAATGCGTCGATCTCCGGCGCCGAAGTGGGCTGCCAGGGCGAGGTGGGTGTCGCCTGTTCGATGGCCGCTGCAGGCCTTGTGGCGGCACAGAACGGAACCAATGGAGAGGTGGAACATGCTGCGGAGATTGCAATGGAACACAATCTCGGCATGACCTGCGATCCGATCGGAGGGTTGGTGCAAATTCCTTGCATCGAACGCAACGCCATGGCTGCGGCCAAGGCGGTTCATGCGGCGCGCATCGCAATGCAGGAACCGGAAGAGCATAGAGTCTCGCTCGACCAGGTGATCCGCACCATGTATCTGACGGGTCTGGACATGCAGTCGCGCTACAAGGAAACTTCTCTGGCTGGACTGGCGCTGAACAACATTGAGTGCTGACGCGGGCTGCGAATCCCAAAAGATAAACTGGAAACGATGACGCGTCGACGATGGATTGCAACTGAATTCGACGAAGAGACGGCAACCCTGAGCGGCGATCAGGCAAACCACCTGATTCGCGTGTTGCGCGCTGAGCCGGGAATGCGCGCGGATGTGGTGGCGGGAGAGCGCGTCTTTCAAGCAGTGATCGAGCACGTCGCGGAAGCTTCCGTCCGGTTTCGTCTGGAGCAGGAAGTTGCGAGGGATGATTCGCTGCCGGTAGAGCTTCTGCTGGCCATCTTCAAGTTTGACCGGATGGAGTGGGCGATCGAAAAGGCCGTGGAACTTGGCGCAGGCACAATTGTTCCTGTGATTGCGCGCAGGACCGAAAAACATCTGGCGCAGGCTGCCACCGCACGAGTGGATCGCTGGAGACGGATTGCGCTGGAAGCTGCCAAACAAAGCCGCAGCAGCAGCGTTCCGGAGATTGCAGCGCCATGCCATTTGAGCGAAGCTCTGGCTACAAGACGATCTGCGGATCGTCTACGCATCGTACTCTCGGAACACGAAAAAATAATGACGCTGACCAGGTGCATTGCGAATGTGAAGCCGGGACAAGAAAAGCTGAGCCTGGCGACTGGTCCGGAAGGCGGATGGAGCAGCGAGGAAGTGGCGTTATTTTCAGAATCCGGTTGGACAGCGGCTTCCCTGGGGCCGCGGATTCTGCGCGCGGAGACCGCTGCCATTGCGTCCCTTGCCCTTGTGAGTGGACTACTGGGGAAGCCATCGTTCCGGTGACCGGGAGCACGTAGGACTCCAATATCTATCCGCCACGCTCGACCTGAAAGGCATACGGCGCACCTGCGGAACGGGCGAAGCTACGCACGACGCGCAAAAGGGCAACTGCCGCGTGAGACAGCGTAGCGTCACGACGATGCGTCAGCCTCAGAAGCCTGCGCACATGCAGCTCGTCCACGGAAACGGCGATGAGTTCTCCGGTCTCCAGTTCGCGCTGCACCGTGAGCCGCGGGAGAAGCGCAACACCGTTTCCCATGGCGACAAAGCGTTTGATTGCGTCGATGGTCGGCAGCTCCACATGAATGTTCAGTGGACGGCGATGGCGCTCAAATGTCTCAACAACCTGACGCCGAAGCGGTGAAGAGACGTTGTGCGCCACAAAACTTTCGCCTCCGAGATCTGCAATGGAGACACGAGCCTGCCTGGCAAAACGATGCT
>JAJZDO010000704.1 GCA_021805955.1 Acidobacteriota bacterium | reverse complement strand
AGTAGAGGAGCCGACTCCCCAGTCGATGGAAGAATGACCGATGGGCTGATCGAGAGCATCCCATCGCACATTGGGCAAAGAAAGAATTTTGACTTCCGGAACTGAAAGCACAGGAGCGCCACTGGCATTGCCGGAGGCTCCATAGCTCTCAAATCGGTCGAGACCGGCGGTGAGTACTCTGCCGTGATGATCGCTGGTAAGAGCCACGTCGCTGAGCACCTCAGAAGTAGTAGCCTGTGCCAGGTTTTCATCGAAAGCCAGACGAAAGATGTAACTGGAAAGATATTCAGCGTTTCCTGCAAAACGGGTATGGGGCGTCAGGTTGCGACGACCCCAGGCAAGAATATCGGTTCCTCCTTGCGTAACCTGCGTCGGCACGGTGTTCCCAGGTAACAACTCTGAAATGCCGCGGTCAAACAGAGCATCCCAGCGCAGATTGAAGGCATCAAGCCCACGACCCTTGTAGCGAAAATTGCCATTGGGCGCCCAGCCGCGATTACTCCAGTATTCGAGGCCGACCGTCGCGTCTGCACTGCGGTTGATGGCCCAGTAATATTCGTCTCCGAGGACGATGCCCTTCACACTGGAGTCGGCGAAGATGGGCAGAAGGAGACCAGAGCTGCGTCCCGAAGTCTGCGTGGAGTGCTTGAGCCAGGGAATGTAGAGCAGCGGAAGATGAAAGTATTCGAAAACGCTGTCCCGCATGGTCGCTGTCTGATCTTGTATTTCGATAGAGTGGGCAAGAAAATGCCAATCCGGCTTTGGTAGTCGGCATGAGGTCATGGAGCCATCGACGATGCGGAAGCTGTTCTCGCCGGTCTGGAGCAAGATACGGCCTGTAAAAATAAAAGGGTCGGGTGTCGTGTAAATACGGGATTGGCCAAGACGCCGCACACCAAAGCTGCCCACAACCTGATAGAAACGAGCGGTGTGATCGTCAGGGTGAATTTCGCCATGATCCGCAGTGAGAGAAACATCCTGAGGACCGCCGTCGAGCTGCACATGGCCACGAACGAGGATCGTATCCTTGTCCTGCTGATAGGTGACCGTATCGGCCTGTATGACGTAGCCACGCACGGTGAGCACCACATTTCCCTCCAGCGTCCAGGTGTCGCCGGAACGAGTCTGTTCGCGTGCCTGCCAATGGATGGAGTCACCGGTAGAAGGCGGTTGAAGAACACGTGCAGTGGGTAAAAGCTGGCGACTTGGATCATCGGGGACAGACTGGATTCCGACTGCATGGCTGACTTCATTTCGCGCAGGGACGGAAGCACCGGCGGGGGTTTTGGCGGCGGGTAACGCATTAGTTACTAGCTGAGCGCGAATCTGCGCATGACACAGCGCAAACAGCGTGATACACCAAAAATAGTGAGGTCGCGTCACCGGATTCCTGCTCAGAATAGCAAAGTAGCGTAGTCCTGCGGTATGACGGTGAATGAGGCAAATCCGGTTGCAGTCAGAACCAGTGACTGAAAGGGAATGATTCTTGAACAAGACGGCGAACTACAACCGAGACTCCAGTGCACCCGACCTCTTTGACGAGGCCGCGGCAACACCAGAGCCCCCGGCATGGAAAGATGAAGTCAATCGCCGTCTGGCCGCACATCGCAATCGACAGAGTGCGCCGCAGACAGTCGCACCAGTGAAATCTTCGGAACGGCGCAACTCTTCGCGCGCGGCAGAAGCGGCTGCTCGGGTAGCAGCTCGCTATGCAAAGGCTCCGACATATCGCGATCTGTTTGTCGGCGATGCGGAAGCCGTAGTGCGTGCAGCAGGCGCAGCAGTCGAGGCAGCGCGCGACGCACAAGCAGCGGCCGAGGCGGTTCTGGCTGGGTTACAGGCACACTTGCCCGTGGCTGCCGATTCCGGTCCCAAAAATCAGACCCGATGGCAGGATGAGCCTGACGCGAACAGACCAGGGCAAGAGGCTTCCACCGGAGCGGCGATGCCGCGATGGCATGACACGATTCCCACTGCGGAAACTCGGGACGTGTGGGAAGAAATGCGTGTACAGCCCAGCTCCCACCAGGAATTCCTGCACAACGTATCCATGCGTGACGCCGCAACCGCGGACTCTCTGATCGAAGCGATCATCGAACCCGTACAAACCTCAGCGGCCAATCTGATTGAGTTCCCGCGGGAGCTGATAGCGCCGCGTAAGGCGCGTCCGCGACTTGCAGAGGGTCCATTTGGACAACAAACGCCTAGTCCACAGCTCAGCATTTTTGAGGTCGATCCCGGGTTGATGGCTGCAAACGCACCCGTTGAGGAGACCCATCCGCCGCAGTGGACGCGGATGGACTGGGAGCAGGGGGGGATGTATTTCACTGCAACAGATGCAGCATCTGAATCGCTCGAAAGTCGATCAGCAGAGGTGCTCGCGCAAGATACACTCTGGGAAAGTCTGCCGCATATTGAGCCGGACGAAATTCTTGCTTGTCCATCGCACCTGGATGAGCCAGACCGTACCGATTGGGAGATGCCGCAGACTGACTCCGTTCAAGCTGAAGCCGCTGCGCAGCAGAATGCAAACACAATCCATTCCATCGAGCTGTTTGTCGCCGGAAAAGCCGATCGTCTGCTTGCAGGGATCGTGGACTTTTGCCTGGTTACGCTGGCCTATCTGGGAGCAGCAACCGTGGTGCTGGCATCGACTGATCATCCTCTTTCAGGCCTCATAGCGTTGGAAGCATCCGTGGCTGGCATCTTGATCTTTATTCTGGCGTATCTGGCGCTATTTTTCGCCTTCTCTGACCATGGAACGCCGGGGATGCGCTATGCGCGTATCGCGCTTTGCACTTTTGACGACAACAACCCCACTCTTCAGCAAAGCATCCTGCGAATTCCCGCGATGCTGCTGGCCGCGTTGCCGCTCGGTGCCGGACTCTTGTGGGCCGCGGTGGACCGCGACGGCCTTGGACTCCACGACCGGTTGTCGAAGACCTATCAGCGGAAATACTGAAGCAACTCGCTGCGATCGCGAACAAGAACGGACGTCAGGAAGTGCGCCCTACCAATCCTGCTGCGCGCGGAGCGCCGCTACGCCGGCACCCAGGATGCTGATGGCGTCATCGGCCCCGAGCACTTCGAGTGAGTAGCTTTGCAATGGACTCATGCGCACCATCATCTCCAGATGTTCCCGGAGCAGCTTGATATCGAGAAACCGGATATTCATTCCGGTGAAATAGAAACGCCCGGGACCACCAAGATGAATCGCCGTAGCGCAACCGGCAGCGAGTGCGCGGTGCCAAAGATCGACGAATTCACGACAGCGCGCATCACCCTTCGAGGCATTGGCAAACACATCTTCCGGCTCCATATCCATGAAGCGCAGTCGCATCGCGCGATTGCCCATGATGCCTTCGATATGACCAACTCCGCCACAGCCGCAGAAGCGCTCCTTCGGATCGAGAGTGACGACTGTGTGACCGCCCTCCCAAACACCGTCTGCAATGGGCCAACGCCCATAACCGATTCCGTTGCCGAGCGTCCAGACGCGGATGAGCCGGTCCAGGTTGCCACCGCGCGAAGCCAGGCCGGCAGCAACCGAGTCGGCATCGTTCAGGATGTGGACGGGAGCATCCAGCCCGGATTCACGCAAAACGGCACCAAGCGCCTCGCCCATGCGCAAACCTTTGAGTTGCGCCAGGTTCGGCGCATCCTGAACAACGCCTCCGCGGACAACACCGGGAACCGCTATGCCAATTCCTGAGACAGGATAGGCCGCAGCCTGAACAAGCGGCCTGATCTGCGCAGCAAGCAACTCATAAAGTTCGTTGGTGGGTACTCCGATAAGAGCATCCGTTTCCGAAGGATCGACGGGAAAACGAAGAGGCTCACCGGTCAAAGCCATCTGGCCATTTTCTTCCTGCAGGAGACCGGCAACGATGTGTTCAGTGATTACCACCCCTATGGCTGCAGTCATCGATACCCTCCAAAACTCCAGATTCTATGCCTCTGCGCAGACGACGGCAATCCTCAGTCGTTTTGATAGCGATGGAGACGACCAACACCGTTGAAGGCTGCAACCTTGTAGCATTCGGCAAGGGTGGGATAGTTGAAGACAGTCTCGATGAAGTAGTCCACCGTGCCGCCCAGAGTCATGACCGCCTGGCCGATATGCACCAGCTCGCTGGCACCCTCGCCGATGATGTGAACTCCGAGCACCTTGCGCGTATCGCGATGAAAGATGAGCTTGAGCCGACCAGTGGTGTCGCCACGGATCTGGCCACGCGCAACCTCACGGTAGTAGGCCATCCCGACCTCATAGGGCACGTCCTCTTCGGTCAACTGCTCTTCGGTCTTGCCGATAAAGCTGATCTCCGGAATGGTGTAGATGCCATAGGGATAAAAGCTGGGGTTGGAGATGGTGTTCATGTCGTTGAAAGCGCGAGCAACGGCGATTCGCCCCTGCTCCATGGACACCGAGGCCAGCGATGGGAATCCGATAACGTCGCCAACCGCGTAGATATTTGGAATATTCGTGTGGAAGTGCTCATCCACGGGAATGCGCCCTCGCGCATCGGCATGAATACCAGCAGCTTCAAGGTTGAGATCGTCAATATTTCCCTGGCGTCCAACCGCGTAGAGCAATGCGTCCCCTGAGACTTTCTTCTGACTTTTCAGGTTTGCAACTACGGTTCCGTCCGCAAGCTCTTCCACGCTGTCCAGTTCTTCGCCCAGACGCATGGTGACACGACTGTCGCGCAAGTGATAGCTGAGCGTCTCAATAATCTCCTGATCGGCGAACTCCAACAGTCGGTTGCGCTTTTCAATGACCGTGACGCGCACGCCCAGGATGGCGAACATGCAGGCATACTCAACGCCGATGACGCCGCCACCCACCACGATGAGCGTCCGCGGCAGCTTGGGCAGGTTCATGATGAAGTCGCTGTTGATGATGGTTTTGCCGTTGATGGGAACGCGATCCGATGATGCCGGCTTGGTGCCCACAGCAAGGATGATCCGCTCAGACTGAAGCGTAGACTCATTCTCCGGCCCGGAGACGCGAATCGTTTGTGGATCAATGAAGCTGGCTACGCCGTGAATGACGTCAATCCCGTTGCGCGAAAGCTGAGCTTCGGTGACATCAATCTCGGTTTTGATGACGCCCTGAACGCGAAAAGCGAGATCGTCGATGGTGATCTTCTCTTTGACGCGATAATTCATTCCATAAACGGTGCGATAGCTATAGCCGGAAAGATGCAACACGGCTTCGCGCATGGTCTTGGATGGGATCGTACCTGTATTGACGCAGACGCCACCCACAACTGAGCGCGACTCGACGACGGCGACACGCTTCTTCAGTTTGGAAGCAGCGACAGCCGCGCGCTGGCCAGAAGGGCCAGAGCCAACCACGATTAAGTCATATTGAACGGCGCTCATGCCAGAATCTCCACAAGGACAGGAAGTGAATGATTGCAAACCTCTCCTCAACCGGAGGCTAACACACTGACGATTCAAAACGAACGAACAGTCTTATGCACAGCCAGCGTCAGGGCACAATTCGTTTCGATGCCAAAATGGCAGTCGCTGGTTGGATTCAATGGCCTGATACCCAACAGCGACCCTGAAGCCGACTGGGCTGTCGCACTCCCACCCATCCCGTATCCTGGAGTTTCATCCTCTCTGCGGCGTTCAACGCACAGCGGAAACCGGACTCATTGAAGAAATGGGCGATGAAGCGGAATTTCCCCAGCGCCCTCCTTGCTGGCGCTCCTCGCCGATATGAAATTGGCGGATGACTCCGTCAAGATCGCTGGCGAGCACGGTGAGCTGACGACAGCCTTCGGCGGTCTCTTCCGACGCATGTGAATTTTCCGTGGCAAGCTGCGATATCTGTGAAGCTGATTCTGAAATTTCACCTGCTGCCGCTGTCTGCTCCGTAGCTGCCGTGGCGATGAGATGAATCATGTGCTCGACTTCGCGGGCAGAGGCGATGATCGCCTCCAGACTATTGCGGGCGCGTGAAGTCTCATCAATACCGCTCTCAACAGCAATCTGTGAACCCTGCATGAGGTCAAGCGTCTGGCGGGTCTCTTCCTGGATGCTTTCGATCGTGGCGGAGATTTCCTGGGTGGCGGAGCGCGTTCGCTCGGCAAGACGCCGGACCTCACCGGCAACTACGGCAAATCCGCGCCCGTGCTCGCCGGCGCGTGCGGCCTCAATGGCTGCGTTGAGAGCCAGCAGGTTGGTCTGTTCGCTGATCTCCTGAATGACGGTCACTACTTTTCCAATCTCCATGGAACGGCTTGCCAGCTCGTTCATCTTCCCGGCGACGGAAGCCGATGCGGAAGAGATACGCTGCATGGTCTCAGCAGCGGCTTGCATGACGGTTCCACCTTCGTTGGCTTTTTCCGCAGACTGGCGGCTGGCTCCGGCAGCAGCCTCGGCATTCTGGCTGATCTCGCCGATGGTGGCCGTCATCTCCTGCGCAGCAGCGGCAATCTGGTTGGTTCTGTCGGATTGCGCGTGGGTGTTTCCACTGGTTTCCCGGGTACGTACACTCAGCTCCTCGGCTGCGGCAGACAAAGTGCCAACCCCCGTGGCAACAGACTCGATGACGCCGCTCATGGCAGAGACACAGCGATTGAGTGCGCGTCCCAGGCGACCGACTTCATCCTCACCGCCGACTTCGACTCCAGCGGTCAAATCGCGCTCGGCAAGCTGCTCCAGCGCGCGCGTGACGGCGACCAGAGGCGGTGCGATCATCCGCGTGAGGATTAACCCGATGACGACGCAAAAAAGAAGCACAAAAGCGGAGACAGCGAGCGTAATCCACGTGGAGCGACTTGCCGTGGTGGCTGCTTCCATCGCGCTGGCTGTGCCAAAGCGCAGATTGAGCTGACGCGTCTGGTCGATCTCCTTCAATGCCTGATCGAAGGACTTCACTGCCGCATCGGACATGATCTGGTCCAGCGCATCGCCCATGTTGTTACTGGAGACATCGGAAAGCACACGAGCGGCAATCTGGTTGTAACGATCCGCTGTCGCGCTGAACTGGTTGTACATCTCGCGCTCACCGGGATAAGCAATCATGGGAATATAGCTTTGCAGCGCTCGGTTGTAGTCCTCCCTCGCCTGCTGATAGCGCTGTTGCTCCATCTGGCGGCAATCGGATGCGGGGCAGAGGAGCAGTGCCAGTTCCGCGCGGCGGCCTGCATTGAACGCGGTGTCAATTGATCCAAGAGTAATCAGGGAAGGAAGAGTATTGTCACGAACGTCTGCTGCCTTTTCTGTGACGGAACGAAAGGCAAGAATCGTGAAGCCTCCAAGCAGGAGACAGAGCAGGCAGACCAGCCCAAAGGCGGCCGTAAACTTGCGGGAGACGGGAAGGTTACGGAAAAAAGTCATTGAGAATGCTCCTCGACAAAGATCGGTGCCCCGTGTGAACGCGTAGCGCAGTGGCAAGTGCGAGTTTGCTCAACCATGGCACCTGCCAAACAATGTATATGGCCTTTATCGGTGCGAATGGAAGCAACTTGAATGTGGACCAGACGGCGATAATCTGAAGGATGAGTCGGCGACAAGCGCGGTCGAGCCAAATTCGCGGATAATAAGGAGAGTTGATGCTCGATCCGAGGAGAGATGGCTGCCGGATAGAGAAAACGGATGAAGCGGGGGAGCCGACGATGAGATTTACAGTGCAGGATCTGGAGCGGGAAGCAGTCGATTTTTCCGTTGAATTGCCCGCTGGAGCGATTGACTTCGGCGAAGAAGCAAGCCTGGTTGACAACTTGCACGCTGACGGACGCGCCGAGGTGCTGCATGAACAGCGCGGCCCGGACGAAATTGTTGCGGATATTCGACTTCGGGGACACTTTGCCGGAGAGTTTGAGGTTCCCTGCGCACGCTGCGTCGAGCCTGTGCGACAAGCGCTTGCCGCGGAGTTCGATCTGCTCTTTCGCCCTCTTGGCGTCGATGAGGCGGGTGCGGAGCGTTCGATCTCCACACAGGAGACGGAAATCGGGTATTATGAAAAAGGTAGTATGCAACTGGAAGATGTCCTGCGTGAGCAGGTTCTGCTTGCATTGCCTGCCAGAACACTCTGTCAACCGGAATGCAAGGGTCTCTGTCCCGTCTGTGGCCAGAATCGAAACGAGTCAAGCTGCGGCTGCTCGGAACGTGCGGTGGACCCCCGTTGGAGTCCACTCTCCAAGCTGGAGAGTCGCTCCTGAGGGTTGATGGAGAAGCGGTTCAAGTCGGCTGTAAGTCGATGAGTAGTTGCCCGAAAGGAATTTGTCATGCCTAATCCGAAACGACGTCACTCGAAGCGTCGCACGGCGCTCCGCCGGTCCCACGATTTTCTGACCGCCGGATCGCTCTCCATTTGCCCGAACTGCCAGGAAAAGAAGCTCCCGCATCGCGCATGCCCCAAGTGCGGCGAGTACAAAGGCCGCGCAGTCCTGGAAAGCAAGACCGCAGTCAGCTAATCCTTCGCCTCCAATGGCAAAATTGATCGATATCGCGCTCGACGCATTCGGCTCGGACAAAGCACCCGAGCCGGAGATCCGTGGAGCAATTCTGGCTTGTAAATCCCTTCCTGTGCGGGTTCACCTGGTCGGCCCGGAGCCGGAGTTACGCGATCTTCTGGATGAATATCTGGAAGACGAGGATTTGCCGATCCAGATTCACCATGCCTCCGAACGGATCGGCATGGAAGAAAAGGCCGCCCATGCTGTTCGCACCAAGCGAGACAGTTCCATGCGAGTGGGCCTGAAGCTGGTGCGTGAAAAGAAAGTTGCCGGCTTTGTGACGGCCGGAAACACCGGCGCGGCGATGGCAACAGCCAAGATGGTGCTGGGCGCGATTCCCGGCGTGGATCGTCCTGCCCTCACGGCCCAGATGCCCACGGTGACCGGATCGCCGTGTGTCCTGCTCGATGTTGGCGCCAATGTCGATTGCAAGGCTCACAATCTGGAGCAGTTCGCGATCATGGGCGAGATGTTTGCGCGCAGCGTGCTGAAGATTGAACGACCGCGCGTAGGCTTGCTTTCGATCGGCGAAGAAGAATCCAAAGGCAACGAACTCACACGTGAGGCTTTTCCGCTGCTTCGCGCGCTCCCAATTCACTTTACCGGCAATGTCGAGGGGCGCGACATCTTCAACGGAAGCGCTGATGTGATTGTCTGCGATGGGTTTATTGGCAATGTGGCACTCAAAACCGGAGAAGGCATTGGCCGCTTGTTTCGCGATCTGTTACGCGAGTCGCTGACGCAAACCGTGACGGCGCAGGTGGGCGCGATGCTCTCGCGCAAGGCATTCAACAACTTCAGACGCAGGCTGGACTACAACGAGTATGGCGGCGCTCCTCTGCTGGGAGTACGCGGCATCTGCATCATTGCGCATGGCTCATCAAACGAAATTGCTGTTTTGAATAGCATCCGCGTTGCCATGGAGTTTGCGCGAGCGGAGATCAACAGCCATATCGAGCATGAACTTGCTAGTCGTCCGCATACGACGACAAATACCGCTTCCGATGAGATTGCAGTGCAATAATTCTTTCGCACGGGAGTCAGACTTGTCCTCGCCGCAGCTTCTTGAACAACTGGACCAGGCGTTACCCCTGCTGGCATGTCCAGTCTGCCAGTCAGAGCTTCGACGCTCCACACTGGATGCCGGAACCGTGAAAATTCACTGCCAAGGGTGCGGACGCGAGTATCCGGTGAAAGACGGAATTGCCGTGCTGATCTCCGAAAGCGCCCGAAAAACAATTATCGAAGTAGATAAAATGGCCGGACAATCGCCGCTGCAAGCACCATCGCAGCGATGAGCGCCAGTGCAAGCAAGGCATACAACAGATACAGGTTGGGCCCTTCAGACTGCGTTGCGTCCTTCTGCTCGTTTTCAGGGTAATTCTGGTTTGTCTGCTCTTGGCTATTCATTGTTGACTACTCATATTTCAAGGACTCCACCGGATCCATTTGCGCCGCGCGTGTCGCCGGCACAGTTCCAAAAACTACTCCGACAATGAGAGAGACGCCAAGAGCTGCCAGGATCGACCAGGGGGAGATCGGAATGGAGTAGCTGGTGAAGACGCGGACGCCCAGTGGCAATCCTAAACCAAGCAGAGTACCCACCAGTCCTCCGGCCAGCGAGATCATCACGGCCTCGGTCAGGAATTGCAAGCGTATCTCGCGCGAGGTAGCGCCCAGCGCCTTACGAATTCCAATCTCGCGAATGCGCGAGCGTACGTTGGCCAGCATGATATTCATAATGCCGACGCCGCCGACAGCCAGTGTCACCATCGCCACCGCGATCAGCACGGCAGTGAGTCCAGTTGCGATGCGACCAGCCATCGTGAGGACCTCGGTGAGCGTCGTGGTGCGATAGACCGAGCTTGGTTTATGGCGGGATTTGACGATGCGCACAATCGCCGTAGCGGCATCCGGCACA
>JAJZDO010001087.1 GCA_021805955.1 Acidobacteriota bacterium | reverse complement strand
AATCCACGCTCTTGCAGGTAGACGGCATCCCCTTCCGGTTCGGGATGTGCATGGGCGCCGACAAGCGTCACGCGCCGCGCATGAGGAGAGGTCAGCACATCCAGTACATCCCGCGCGCGAACAGCCGCGGCGTTCGATTGATGCAACTCCGCGGTTTCTATTTGCAACCGATGCTGCATTTCCCGATTTGCTTCGCGAACGTGGACCGCATAGAACAGCAGGACCACCGCAGCCACCCAGCCGCCCCAGATCAAGCCAGGATTGGGACGACGAGCGCGAGTCGTGGCAGTGCCGCGGGAAGCGTCCGAAACGGGCTTGGGAAAAGTTTTGATGGGGGCCGATCTGCCCGAGTTCCCAGGAAGATGGATGCCCGCCGCCTGAAACAGTCGTTCCTTTGCCTCTGCCGGCGGAGGCGTCTGAGGAACGGACATAGCGACCAAGGCCATATCTGCCTGGATATCCTCCACCAGGGACCGGCAATCCGCGCATTGCCGCACATGCTGGCGTACGCGATCGATCACCGCGGCAGTCTCCGGCTCATCGGACGAACCCATGGAATAGAAGATCAGATCGTCCAGTTCGGGATGTAGATCGGGCGTCATGCGGGCACGTCCAGGGCCTTTCGTATCGAGATCAATGCGGAACGTATGCGTGTCTTGACCGTTCCCAGTGGCTGTCCGGTCCGCTCTGCGATTTCTGTGTGCGTCTGCCCTTCAAAAAAAGCCATCTCGACCGCCTGGCGCTGATCCGCCGCCATGGTTTCCATCACCGAGCGCACTTTTGCAAGCATCATTTCCCGCTCGGCTACATCTCCCATGTCCACGGTATTGGCGAGTTGGAGATCGTCGATATTCTCAAGCCTCCGGCCACCGCGGATGCGGTCAATGGAGCGGTTGCGCGTGACTACCGCAAGCCATCCACAAAGGCTGCCGCGATGCTCTGCGAATACCTCCGGTTGCTGCCACAGCTTCAGAAACACTTCCTGTATCACATCTTCCGCCGCGCCGCTGTCTCGCAGCACGCGCATGGCGATGGAATAGACCATGGTCGAATACAGATCGTATATACGCGACAAAGCATCCGGTTGCTTCCTCCGCAGTTGGTCCATCAACTGTTGGTCCGTCAGCGTGCCGTCTTGCGGGGGATTCGCGGGCAATGGGGTTCGGCTCGATGGATAAAGATTGACTCTGGAGTAAATACACCCAGTCGACACTCTACCGTACACGGTTCCCATTTCCAACGCAAATACGGGCGGAAGCATCTGCATGTTGGCCACTCATCTAAGGTACGCGGAAGGTTGCCTGGCGGATTGAAAATAGCCTTGAAACCGGTGCTTCTCAGAAGCTCGAAGCGGCATGTCCCCGTGATGGCCCGTTTTCATGAGATGTTCTGGGAGCTGTCATTCTTACCCTGCTTCTACGCCTGGTTACCAAAGGCAAAGTTCGGCAGATCGAACGGACAAACCAATGTTGCAGCAACGCGCAGTCATTTTCTCCGGATGTTCCCATGCCCGATGGGACCAGAACGGATACGGAGCTGACGGTTCCGCAAGTCGTACACGCGCTTTTGTAGGAAATGTGTGCCCAGGAAATCGAGCGAAATACCTCTCTTCTTCGTAGATTCACCATCCAACACAATTGCATCCAACTAGCTAACATTTGGAGTCGTTCGCTGTTTCTGTCTGGGAGTCTGTGGGGGAAAAGCAAATCGTGATCAAGAAGAAAAAATTTCCGCTGAGAGAAGGTCTTCCCTATCCGCGGGGCGCGTCCTGGGATGGTAGTGGGACAAACTTCTCAGTTTTTTCCGCCCATGCCACCAAGGTGGAGCTCTGCCTCTTCGACGACCAGGGCCGCGAAGAATTGCACCGGATCGAACTGCCCGAGTATACCAATCAGATCTGGCACGGATATTTGCCGGAGATTGGCCCCGGCACAGTCTATGGATATCGCGTCCACGGAGCCTATGAGCCGGAACAGGGACACCGGTTCAATCCCAATAAATTGTTGCTCGACCCATACGCGACCGCCCATACGGGAGAACTGAAATGGGACCCCGCCGTCTTCGGGTACCAGATGGAGTCCGGAGACGATCTCACATTCGACACGCGGGACAGTGCGCCATTCATGCCCAAATGTGTTGTCATCGATCCAAATTTCGATTGGATCGGCGCGCCCGGGCGCCACAGGCGAGGCAGTCTGGCCCACTTGGCGGTCCCGTTTGAAAACACCATTCTGTATGAGTTGCATGTTCGCGGTTTTACGAAGAAGCACCCCGCGGTGCCGGAACACCTTCGCGGCACCTATGGCGGACTCGCGCAACCCGTCGTACTGGACTACATCAAATCCCTCGGCGTTACGTCGGTGGAATTGTTACCCATCCATGCCTTCGTAAACGACAGCCATTTGCTTGAGCAAGGCCTCACCAATTACTGGGGATATAACAGCATCGGCTATTTCGCGCCCGATCCACGCTACGCCTCCGACCGTGCCCATACGCTTCGCGAATTCAAGGAGATGACGGCCTGCATTCATCAGGCAGGGCTCGAAGTCATTTTGGATGTCGTCTACAACCACACCGCCGAGGGCAACGAGCTTGGCCCCACCTTGTCGTTCAAGGGAATTGATAACGCCAGCTACTATCGCCTTCTGTCCGACAACAATCGCTACTACATCAATGACACCGGCGCCGGCAATACCGTCAACCTGAGTCATCCGCGTGTCATTCAAATGGTGACCGACAGCCTGCGCTATTGGGTCGAGCAGACACACGTGGATGGATTTCGCTTCGATCTTGGGACTATTCTCGCGCGTGAACCGAATGGGTTCGATAACCAGAGCGGATTTCTGAAAGCCTGCAGCCAGGACCCAGTATTGAACACGGTCAAGCTGATTGCAGAGCCGTGGGATTGCGGCCCAGGCGGCTACCAGGTCGGGGAGTTTCCGCCAGGCTGGGCAGAATGGAACGATAAATTCCGCGATGACGTTCGCA
>JAJZDO010000055.1 GCA_021805955.1 Acidobacteriota bacterium | reverse complement strand
AACACCACAACCGCGACCCAAAGCCCTTCGTCTGGCACAAAACCGCCGACCAGATTCTCGATTCCGTCGCCAGATTTTGCAAGCGAATTAATGACTCAGGACACTAGGAGCATAGCGGAACCAGACCGCTATCCCCCACAACGGCACAAACTGCCAGCACCGCTCCGACAACCGGTCATACCCAGGCGAGGGCCGTCGGCACTGGAGCAGCATCCGCGAATGCTGCCATGTGGCACCACTGTAATCTCGATCCCTTTCGCCTGGCCTTGGCCGACTCGCATACGTAAGTCTTAGTAAGCAAACTCAACAAAACGCTGCACCCGTTCAGAATGGTCTTCACCTCAAGTTGAATCGCTGGTCTCAGCAGTCCGGTTGGCCACTGTCTTCTCAACCGCAAACTAAACTGTACTGCTGGAGTTCAGCGGTTCCTCTTGCCCCAGGCAAATCGGGAATTCATCCACCGCCGCGGGCGGTGAGAGAAGTGGAAATCCCGTCGCTCCTGCGGGATTTCCAAGCGCAGCGCCTTTTCCACCGCTCACTCACCCACAAATTCCGCTATAGAGCCGGAGTTTGCTGGCACAAAGGAAAGCCCTTGATGGGCACGATCTCCTTCAGGAAAAACTTGACAACAATGCTCGGTTATGGAAACGATACCAATACACCATCGCGTAAAGGTCGGATGCTATGAAATCGGTCCCGCCCTCACACGACAAGTACAGGATGTATACGGTTCAGCAAAACTGAGGCCATTCAGCAAACTAAATGATGCAAGGACGCTCAAGGTGGAAGCTTGATCCGGAACCTAGGCCAAATCAATGAGCGAACTGAGACGAAGTGGAATTTATATCGGGAGCAATGCGATGTCACGAACCTCGGCCATTCTATCTTCAGCCTTGTTGTCGACTCTCTTCTTTGTCAGCGGAGCGTTGGCACAAAATAGTCAAGTCCCGGATTTAACCACCCAGCCAACTCTGTACGTCGTAGGCTACGCCCACCTAGACACAGAGTGGCGGTGGGAGTATCCGCAGGTGATTGACGAATACATACGGAACACGATGGAGGATAACTTCGCGTTGTTTCAGAAATATCCTCATTACATTTTCAACTTCTCTGGAGCCAACCGCTATCGGTTTATGCAGGAGTATTATCCTGCCGACTTCGCCAAAGTGAAGCAGTATGTGGCGAGTGGGCAGTGGTTCCCCGCGGGATCATCGATGGAGGAAGGTGACGTCAACGCGCCCAGTCCCGAGTCAATCATCAGACAGATTCTCTACGGGAATGATTGGTTCCGTAAAGAGTTCGGAAAGTCCAGCGCCGAATACATGCTGCCGGATTGTTTCGGATTTCCCGCTTCACTGCCGACGATTTTGGCTCATTCCGGCGTGAAAGGCTTCTCCACACAGAAGTTGACGTGGGGGTCCTCGGCGGCGCAGGGAGGACCCGACTCGCCAGAGAAGACACCCGAAGGCACGCCGTTCAATGTCGGCGAATGGATCGGTCCCGACGGAGAAAGCGTGCTGGCGGCTTTGAATCCAGGCAGTTATTCCGGGGGCATATACACAGACCTGAGCAAGCCTTTACCCGCTCCTGCCCCAGATACCGCGCTTGCAGACGCCCATAAACGGCTGCTCCAACTTCAAAGCAGAATGGAAAAGCAGCATGCGGATGGAAAGGAACTGGAGCAAAGCGATCTGCAGGCCTATGTAGCTCTCAGAAACGAGATCGACGGACTGAAGATCGCTCGACAGCAAGCAGATCTTGACCGCTATCAAGAAGACTGGGCTGAACGGGTCGAGAATAACGGTAAAGTCACAGGCGTCTTTACCGATTACCACTACTTCGGTACGGGCGACATCGGCGGATCGCCCAGCGAGAACTCCGTGAAACGGCTCGAAGCCATTGTGACCAAAGGCACAGTGAGCATGCCGCCTCCGGATTCCATTCGGTTTCGCGGCTTGGCCCATCCGAGCTGGCCAGAGATAAAAGTCGGCGACGGGCCAGTGCATGTTGTTTCCGCACGGGCAGATCAAATGTTTCTGGATATTACTCCCGCTGAGGCTTTGCGCCTCCCGGAATATACCGGCGAAATGGAACTTACAAATCACTCTGCTGGATCGCTGACGTCCCAGGCTTATCAGAAGCGCTGGTTGCGCAAAGAAGAGCTTCTAGCCGATGACGCTGAAAAATCTTCTGTCGCGGCAAAATGGCTGGATGGCCGTACTTACCCGATCAATCGCCTGAATGACGCATGGACACTGGTGATGGGTGGGCATTTTCACGACCTAGCAGCAGGTACTGCCACGCCCAAAGCCTATGAATTCGCCTGGAATGACGACGTGATCGCGATGAATCAGTTTGCAGATGTGTTTGATGATGCCACCGAGGCCGTTTCGTCTGCGTTGAACACGAACACTGATGGTATTCCGCTGGTGGTCTTCAATCCGCTCAATATTTCGCGCGAAGACGTTGTAGCAGCGCGTGTCGATTTCCCTGGAGGCATGCCGGATCGCGTTTCTGTGACCGGACCCGATGGAAGAGAGGTTCCTGCGCAGATTTCTTCCGGCAAGGTGGTATTTCTGGCCAAAGTTCCTTCTGTCTCCTATACGGTTTACAGCGTCCGCGCAGCCGGAAACAGCGACAAAGTTGCCTCGGATTTGCATGTGTCGGATGACTCGCTGGAGAACGGCTATTATCGCGTCAAGCTTGACCGCGACGGCGATATTTCCAGCATCTTTGACAAGCGAATCGGCAAGGAACTTCTATCGTCGCCTATGCGTCTCGCCATCTCCTACGATAACCCTCAACAATGGCCCGCGTGGAACATGGACTGGGAGCAGGAACAAGCTAAACCGAAAGACTATGTTCATGGGCCGGCGCAGGTGCGCATTGTGGAGAAAGGGCCTGCCCGCATCGCTGTGGAAGTGATGCGCGAAACTGACGGCTCCAAGTTTGCGCAGACCATCATGCTATCTGCCGGAGACGCGGGCAAGC
>JAJZDO010000514.1 GCA_021805955.1 Acidobacteriota bacterium | reverse complement strand
TGATCGGCTTTCAAGAGAAGCCAAAGGAGACCAGCGTCCGCTCGCCCTTCAATCCAGAGATGGTCGATGCCTCGATGGGCATTTACATCTTCAACACGGATGTTTTGTTGCCTGCACTGATGCGCGACGCGGAAGATCCAGCCTCCAAGCACGACTTTGGCCACAACATTTTGCCAGCGTTGCTGGGCAACTACAAAATGTCCGCCTACAATTTTGTGGATGAGAACAAGCAGAAGGCGCTCTACTGGCGTGATGTGGGCACGTTGGACGCCTACTACGACGCCAACATGGATGTGGCTTCGGTCTCGCCAGTCTTCAATCTGTATGACAAAAGCTGGCCCATGCGCACGCGTGTGCGCCAGTATCCACCGGCAAAATTTGTCTTTGGCGAGCCGGGCCGCACCGGCATGGCCATCAACTCGGTCATCTCTGGCGGCTGCATTATCTCTGGCGCTACGGTGCGCAACAGCGTGCTGTCCCAGGATGTGCGCATCAACTCGTATGCGGAGATTGACTCCAGCATCGTTTTTACACACGTCAACATTGGCCGCCATTGCCGCATCCGCCGCTCTATCATCGACCGCGACGTGCATATTCCAGAAGGCACTGTGATTGGCTACGACGCCAACGAAGACCGCAAGAATTACTTTGTCACCCCGTCGGGCATCACTGTGGTCACGCGGGATTATTCCTTGTATGAAAATCCCGTCGCCCCAGACTTTATGCAGCAGGGTTGACGCATAAAACTGGCAGGAGTGTTCATGCAAAACGCCAAGACGGAGAGTAGCAGTGAAAAAATTGCATCACAGGACAGAGCGATGCAATTTTTCTTTGCGCGCTTGGGACGTCATTTGGAGACGTGTGCCGCTTGGTTGGAGTTGCGGCCTGTTCTTTTGCTATTGCTGTTAGCCGGGCTTTACTGCGGATGGATCCTTCATCACGAACACGGGAACATGCTCTGGCATGATGAGCTGTATACCTTCTACATTGCGCAGGCCCCCAGCTTTCGCACCATGCTGCACTGGGCGAACACAGTAGACCTGAATCCACCTCTGTACTACATTGCAGCCCGTTTCTGCATGCACATTCTTCCGGCTGGGCGGTTGGCTGTGCGCCTGCCTTCAATTGTGGCCTATGCAGTCGCAATGTTGTGCGCATACATGTTTGTATCGAGGCGATTGACTCCTCTTTATGGGGTGCTGAGCGCGTTCATCCTGATGATGCCCTACTTCAGTTTGTATGCATTGCAGGCACGGCCCTACGCTCTCGTCCTAGCCTGCCTCGGCATCGCGGCTATTAGTTGGCAGAGCGCGCAAGGTGCTCGATCGTTCTCGCGCTATACAGGATTGGCGGGAGTTTTTCTAGGCGGTTTGGGAATGCTTTTGAGCCATGTTCTGGCTGTTTTCGCGCTGGCTGCATTGATGGTGGCAGAGGCAGCGCGCGCCATGAGCCGTCGCAAGATCGATTGGCCCATGACCGCGGCGCTCTGTCTGCCTTGGGTTGCCTGCATTACGTATCTTCCTCTGCTGCGTCATCATGCGACACAGGTTTACCCGCCAGCATTCCAAGGCACACCGGTGATGCTGGGTGCGCAATTCGCATATCTGTGGATGTTAATTGCACCCTTTCTTGCTATGACTGCCGTTATTCTCGTGCTGCTGGGGCCGACGGGAGATGCAGAGCGAGCGCTGAGGCAAGATCTGTCAAGAGAGGAAACCATTTTTGCGCTGGGTCTGCTGGCGGTTCCGCTTGCGACTGTTTTGCTCTTCATGCACGCGCATGCGGCATATTTTGTTCGATACGGACTTGTGTCCGGCTTGGGTCTTGCGATTTTGTTTCCGCACTGGTTTGCCCAGTGGAGTAAAAATAGTAGCCGCAATGCCCTGGTAGCTTGCGTGGTCTTTTTATTTGCCGCGTTTCCCATTGCCTCGTTGGCAAAGAGAGTGAAGCAGAATTTCTTTTTAAAGCCGATACCAGTGCAGATGTCTGGAAGCGCAAATATCCGGCTGGAATCCATACAGCGTGGCCTGCCCTTCGTGGATGCCAGCGGATTAACGTTTTTGGAGATGAACCGCAGGGAAACGCCAGAATTTTTGAAGCGCGTCTATTACTTGGAAGATTCAGTTGCGGACATGCAGTATGCTCATGCCACAATTTTCGAAGAATTATCTATCGTGAAGACGATTTTTCCGATTCGCGCGCAGGTGGAAGACTATGCGCAATTTACACAGCAGCATCGGCAGTTTCTCGTGCTCGGAACCTACACATATCCGGAAGACTGGCTGCTGCGCAAACTGCGCGCAGACGGAGCGAGACTAGAATTTTTGGGGATCAGCGACAACACATACAAGGATCACGAGCTGTATTTGGTCACGATGAAGCCCGATCAACGTTAAGTCTGTACCGCTGGAAGAACAGACATTCCACAAGCACACGATGTAGGCTAGACCCATGTTTTGTTGCACAGTACTGGCGTCCGGCTCCAAAGGCAACTGCACTGTGATTCGCACCGAGCGGACGCGTTTGGTTGTGGACGCGGGTCTGAGCTGCCGCGAGATCGTCAAGCGAATGCGCTTCGCGGGCGAAGAGCCGGAAAAAATCGATGGCCTGCTCATCACGCATGAGCATCAGGATCATATTCAAGGCGTATCGGTTTTCGCGCGGCGTTTTCGCATCCCCACCTACTTTACCGGCGCAACCCACGCGGCGTGGAAGCGCATTTTGACTCCGCGCAAGACAATGAGTTATTCCGCGTGGCTTGAAGAGCGCAAGAGGATTGCAGCTAACGCGGATGCTACGTTTGTTGCTCATGCGGGCGATGGAGAAGACGAAAGCGCGGGCGGGGTTGTCGGCACACTGACTGCTAACGTGGAACAGCCAGTATTGATCGAGGAGGAGTATTCCACTGCGCTGCCCGCGTTGGAATTTTTCTCCGCTGGCAAGTCGTTCACCATCGGCGATATTGCCGTTACGCCCTTTACGATTCCGCATG
>JAJZDO010000094.1 GCA_021805955.1 Acidobacteriota bacterium | reverse complement strand
GACAGGACTCGACTGAGCAAGTAGTAGGCAGTTTCGGTCGTGGTTTTGTCCGCTGTCTCGCGCCTTCGAACCACTTTACCGATGGCCTTCAGGCCCGGCCATCGATGCTGTTTTTGCAACCAGTCGATTTCGGTGGAGACGGTGGCCGCGCGCGTCTCGATGCGTCCGTGATCGGCCTCGACCGCCGGCGCAGCGGTGCTTGCTTTCAACTCCGGATCGTCGAGCAGCAGGACCACATCGTCATACAGCGTGCCCTGATTGCCCTTCAGTGCCAGTGCGTAGTCGCCCTTCTGTGCGACGATTTGCTCGGCGATGGCGCGCTGGCAGTTGAGTGCATCGGCGGTCACGATCGTGCCTTGCAGCGCCAGCATCCGGAGCAGTTTGGGTACTGCCGCAATCTCGTTGGACTTGGCCTCGGTGGCGATCTGCGCCAACACCAGCCGCTGCTCCGAGCCCCAGGCGCTGACCATATGCAAGGGCGACTTGCCGCTGGCCCGATCGAACGAGCGGCGCAACACCTTGCCATCGATAGCCACCACCCCTTCCAACTGTTCCGAAAACTGCGCCATAAACCGCTGAAACGAATCGCGAAACTGATCCGGGTCGAGATTGCGAAACAGCCGGCTGAAGGTGTCGTGACTGGGCAGGCCGTTCGCCAGGCTTAGAAAGCTGCGCAGAAACGGCTCTTTGGCCTCGGCAAACAGGGCCATATCCACCGCCCCCTGACCGCCGCACAGCACGCAGCACAGAGCGATCATCAGAAGTTCCTGAAAGTCATGCAACGCCGCATTGCCACTGCGCGGATCCTCAAGCCCTTCCCAACAGGCGCCAAATTGCTCCAGTGTCTCTTTGCTCAACATGAAATCCCCCTGCGGGAAACTTCATGCATCGCAACTCTCTACGGAAGTAGCAACCTCGATCCGTGGCGACTCTGGTTCAGACCAATTTTCAAATGCGATTGCCCTGCGGCCTACGCAGCAAAAGCGTACAAAAGACCGTTTCCTGGATTACCATGCTCGATGGGTGTTTGCGAATGCCCATCGTGGAGAATTCAAAATGCGAACGACAATTACTCGCCCTTGGGTGACCGCGGTTCTTCTGTCAACCATTTGCATTGCTCCGAGGATGTTTGCGCAAAGGGGAGGCGACTCCGTACAGGTACAGATCGCCAAGAACAATGCGATCGAAAAAGAGCTGGAGTCGGTGGCGATCATCGACCGCAAGGTCATGATTCCGATGCGCGATGGGAAACGCATGGCGGCCGACATCTATCGCCCAAAAGATGAGTCCAAGAAGTACGGCGCCATACTTGTTCGCACACCCTACAACTTCAATTATTGGGACATCGCGCTGGGCGCGCCGCGCAACATGGGAGCTGAACTGAATGCCGTGAAGCGCGGCTATGCCTATGTGGAGATCAACGAGCGCGGCCAATTTTTCTCTGAAGGAAATTACGACATTCTGGGGCCGCCTCTCAGCGACGGGTACGACGAATTCTCATGGATCGCGGCACAGCCGTGGTCGAATGGCAAGGTGGGCACCATCGGATGCTCCTCGACGGCGGAATGGCAGTTGGCCGTGACTGCGATGGGAAACCCCGCGGACGCGGCGTTTATTCCCGAAGGATTCGGCGCGGGTGTGGGCCGCGTGGGCCCCTATTACGAGCAGGGCAACTGGTTCCGCGGCGGCGCGGTCCAGATGCTTTTTATCGACTGGCTGTATGGAGTGCAGAACCAGGTTAGGCCAATGTTCCCGCCGAATACATCCCAGGCGGAGCTGGTCCGCGCGTCACGGGCATTCGATCTCGCGCCGCATTTCCCGTCCGTGGACTGGTCCAAGGCGCTCTGGCATCTGCCTGAAATGGACATTATCAAGGCCGTACAAGGGCCAAGAGGAATCTTTGCCGATCCCATGCCAGTGGCCACCGGCGGGGCCATGATCGAGCGCGCGCCCAACGATCCTGCGTGGTATAAGGGCGGCCTGTGGAACGACAGCATGAAGATCAATGTGCCGGGATTGTGGTTCATGTCCTGGTACGACGTATCGATCGGGCCAAACCTGGAGGCTTACAATTTCGTGCGCAAAACAGCCCGCCCGGAGATTGCCAACGAGCAGTATGCGGTGATTGCGCCGACCGGCCATTGCGGCTATACACGGGCCACCGAGCATACCGTGGTTGGAGAGCGGGACATGGGCGACGCGCGACTCGATGTCGACGCGCTCACCTACGGCTGGTTCGACCATTTTCTGAAGGGCGAGAACAACCACATCCTCGAAACGATGCCGAAGGTCCGCTATTACGTGATGGGGGAGAATCGATGGGAGACATCCAGCACCTGGCCGCCAGAAGGCGCACAGCCGATGAGGTTTTATCTTTCCAGCACCGATGCAGCCAACAGTCTTTACGGAGACGGATCGTTGTCCGTGGTCCCGCCGACTCGCGACCATGGAGACCGTTTTACCTACGATCCCATGAATCCCGTGCCGTCGCACGGCGGAAATGTTTGCTGCGAAGGGAGCGCTGACGAGCCCGGTGCTGTCGACCAGCGCCAGATGGAAACGCGGCGCGACATTCTGGTCTACACCTCGGCCCCGTTCCAGCAAGGGATTGAAATCAGCGGGCCAGTCCAGGTTACGTTGTATGTTTCCTCGGACGCGAAAGACACGGATTTTACGGTGAAGGTGGTCGATGTGGACCCGAATGGGCCTGCCTACAACCTGGACGAAAACATTCAGAGGATGCGCTATCGCAATGGGTACGACAAGCCGCTGGCGTGGATGGAACCGGGCAAAATATACAAGGTGACATTTCAGCCCATGCAGACCAGCGACTATATCGCCGCCGGTCATTCACTGCGCATCGAGGTATCGAGCAGCAACTTTCCGCGCTTCGATCGGAACCTGAACACGGGCGGAAATAACTACGATGAGGTGAAAGGAGTAGTGGCCCACAATGAGGTGCATCACTCCACCGCGTATCCTTCGGAAATCACAATC
>JAJZDO010000397.1 GCA_021805955.1 Acidobacteriota bacterium | reverse complement strand
ATCCAGTAGTAGACAGTCGGCGTGACGAAAACCGAAAGCGCAACCGAGACCGTCAGCCCGCCAATCACGCCAATTGCCAGCGGTTGCAGCATCTGCGATCCGGAGCCGATGGCAAAGGCCAGCGGCAGCATGCCGCAGATGGCTGCAATCGCCGTCATCAGAATCGGTCGCAGCCTGCGCCGCGCCGCTTCGACCATTGCTTCCTCCGGCGCAATTCCCAGTTTGCGGAATTTCTCGTCCGCATCGAGCAGTAGTATCCCGTTCTTTGCCACAATGCCAATCACCATGATGACGGCCATGAAGCTTGCGACGTTGAAAGTCGTATTGGTCACCAGCAGCGCGAAGACTACACCAGCCACTGAGAGCAGGGAACTGGTCAGGATCGCCGTAGGAGCGGAAAAATTCCGAAACTCCAGCAGCAGAACTCCGAAGACCAGAATCAGCGCCAGCGCCAGCACACGCAGCAACTCTCCAAATGATTTCTGCTGCTCCTGGTACGTGCCGCCATACTCGACACGCACATTCGGAGGCAGGTGCATCGCCTTCACGGCCTGCCGCACTTTCACCATTGTTCCGCCCAGGTCAGAACCCTCCAGCCGCCCGGTCACGACGATCAACTGCTGCAAATTTTCGCGGTAAATTTCGTTCTGCGGCGGCAGTTCAGTGATCTGAGTCAGCGATCCGAGCGTAGCCGTGTGCCCGCTCGACGAATTGAAAACTGTATCGCGAATCGCTTCGAGCGACGTGCGATTTTCTTCTGGCAACCGCACGCGCACCGTATACGGGCGGTCATTGCTGATGATCGGATTGTTTGCCGGCAGCCCGTCCATGATTGCCGTCGAATCGGCAATAACTTCGGCCGGAGTGAATCCGTAATGGCTTGCCAGTACCGGGCTGACTTCAAAGTTCGTCGCCGGACCGCTCACCGTGTTGTCGATTCCGTTTTCCGTGTCCACCACCCCCGGAATCGACGCAATCGTTTTTTCCACCTCCGGTCCCAGCTTGTTCAGCAGGCTCTGGTCATTGCAAAAGAGCTTCACCTGAATTGGCTCCGGCGAGTTCGACAGATCTCCAATGTTGTCCTGCAAAACCTGTGTGAACTCAACATCAAGAGCCGGAACCTGAGTCCTCACTCTGCGCCGGACATCGGCCATGATCGCGTAGATCGACCGGCTGCGTTTGTTCTTCAGCTTCACGGTGAAGTCGCCATAGTTGGCCTCCGTCACAGCGGCCAGTCCCAGTTGTAGCCCTGTGCGCCGCGAGGTAATCTCCACCTCCGGTGTCGCCTGCAAAATTGCTTCCACCTGTTCGAGCATCCGATTTGTCTCGGTCAACGAACTGCCAGACGGTGCAACGTAATCGAGAATGAATCCGCCTTCGTCCATCTCCGGCAACAGATCAGAGCCAAGATGCGAGTAGCTTAGATACCCGCCGAGCACAATCAGCAGGCAAATTCCGCCCAGCGCAAGCGGACGCTTCAATACCCAGTGCAAGGCTCTGGAATGCGCGATCAGCAGTCGCTGCAGTATTGCCCCCACATGCTCTACACCTCGGTCCGGGGATTTGTTCTCTGCCGCAATCTCCGGTGCCGAAGTACCGCGCGAACGAAGCAGCACCAGAGACAGCGCCGGAGTCCACGTCAGCGCCAGCAGCAGGGAAGTCAGCAACGCAGCCGTCATCGTCACCGCCAGCGCGCGAAAAAATGTTCCCGTCACGCCGGAGACCGTGATGAGCGGCACAAAGACCACCACTGGCGTGATCGTCGAACCGATCAGCGGAATCGTGATTTCGTCAAATGTCCCGCGCACCGCTTCGATGCGCGATTCTCCTCGATCGCGACGCACCACAATCGCTTCCACCACCACAATTGCATCGTCAATCACCAGCCCGATCGCGGCGGCCAGTCCGCCCAGGGTCATCAGATTAAAGGTCTGCCCGATGATCCACTGAAAGAGAATCGTCACCGCGACCGTCACCGGAATCACCAGTCCAGCCACAAGCGAAGAACGCCAATCGCGCAGAAACAGATAGAGCACCACGCAGGCCAGCAGCAGCCCGATCAGGATTGCGTCGCGCACGCTTTTGATTGACTCCCGCACCAGCCCCGACTGATCGTAAAACGGAATCAGGCGCACGCCGGGCGGAAGTTTTTTCTCGAGCGTGGCAATCTCGGCAGTCACGTTGTCCGCCACTTTCACGGTGTTGGATTTCAACTGCCTGCGTATACTCAGCAGCACAGCCGGTTTCCCGTTTGCCGTCACAATGGTGTAGATCGGCATCGGCGCTTTCACCACCTGCGCCACGTCCGACACATGAATCGGCGCGCCCGCAGGTGTCGTCTTCAGCACCAGATTTTTCAGGTCATTCAGGCCATGCGCCTGCGATCCAACGAGACCCAGAATCAGTTCGTGATGATCCTCATACAATCCCGGTGAGTCGATGAGGTTCGACGCATCCACTCCATTCACAATGTCGGAGATGGTTACGTCATCAGCTTCCAGCGCCGCCATATTCGGCAGGATGTGATACTCCGGCACCTGACCGCCCTGCACAATCACGGAACTGACGCCGTTCACCCGATTCAGCGGCGGCTTCAGCTCATACGTCGCCATCTCCCACAGATCGGACTGCGACAGATTCTTCGGAGCGCTTGCATCCGTAACCAGCGCATAACCAAGAATTGGAAACGAAGAAAACATCAGCCTGTCCGTGGTGATGCGCACTGTC
The DNA here is from genome assembly GCA_021805955.1 of Acidobacteriota bacterium. The sequence continues at coordinate 7,689 of JAJZDO010000397.1, read as the reverse complement.
GACGGAAGCTCCTGCTGTACGCGTGAAATTGCCCCGTTCACCAGTTCGAGCGTGAGCCACATGTCGGAGTTCCAGCCGAAAAAGAGATCCACTTCCGCAGATCCGCGGCTCGTCGTACTGCGCACCAGTTGCAGTCCTGGAACGCTGTTCACCGCGTCCTCAATCGGTCGCGTAATCGTCACCTGCATCTGCTCAACCGGCATCACGCCATTGTCAATCGAGATCAGAATGCGCGGAAAATTCGTCTCAGGAAAAACCGAAATCGGCACTTGTAACGCAGCATATGCACCGACCAGCGTCAGCGCAGTTAGAAAAAAGAAGATGGGCATCTTCAGCCGATCAAGCCAGAACGATTCCTCCTGTCGGCCAGAACCCTGTGCGTCAGATCGCATCATCACTCTTTGTCTCCGTCGGCCTTGTCGTCTCTCGCCACTGCCACCGTCACGGGGGTGTCTGGATCGAGCGCGTAGCCGCCCATCGCAATCACCTTGTCATTCGCTGTCACGCCGGAAACAATCTGTGCGCGGGTTTTTGTTTGGATGCCCACGGTCACGGGCTTTTTCAGCGCCGTATTTTTGTCGCTCACCATCATCACGAAGTGCGATCCATTCTCCGCCGTCTGCAACGCCTCCAAAGGAAGGATCGTTGCATGAGAGACCATCTTTCCCGTGATCGTCACATGCACCGGAGTTCCCGCCTTCAGCGCCTGATGCGAATTTTCCGCGCGCACCCACACCTCGACCGTCGAGCTGCCCGCATCCAGTGCCGGGCTAATCAACGAAACTTTCGCCGGATACGGCTCATCCATTCCTGGCACAGTCAGCGTTGCCGCCGAACCGACTCCAATCTGCATTACCTGCTTCTCTGCAATATGGACCTTTGCAATCAGAACCCCTGTATCCATCACCGTAATTACCGGGGTCCCCGCCTGCGCCGTCTCGCCGTCAAAGAGCGGGCGATCTGTCACAAAGCCATCAATCGGGCTGCGAATCTCCGTGTAGCTCAGCATCGCCTTCGCATTTGCAAGCCTTCCAGACGCCGATTGCAATTCACCATGCGCCGCCTGAATCTTGGCTTCGTGCGTCGCCGTCTGCATCGCCTTGTAATGCGCCTGCGCCAGCTCCAGCGTCGCCTGCGCCTGCAAAAACGCATTCCGCGCCGTGTCCAGATCACGCCCTGGAATCGCACCCTGCTGGAAGAGTTTCTGTCGCGCCGCGACGATGCTCTTGTTCAGGTCAAAGTCCGCTTGCGCCTGCTTCAGGTCATAAGCAGCGCGAGTGAAATCCTCAGGGACGCTTGATTTCATCTGCGTCACATACTCCGCCTGTGCCGCCTCGTATGCGCCTTCATTATCCTGTGCCACACTGGCCAGATCCTTGTTCTCCAGCGTCAGCAAAAGCTGACCTTTCGTCACGCGATCTCCGCGCTGCACCAGAAAATGCTCTACCGGCGAAGTCACCTTCGGTTGGATCGCCGCTTCGGCAACTGGCGTTAATACTGCGTCGGACTCAACCGTCTCGGCAATGTCTCCAGTCGTCACTGCGGCCAGTTGTACCGTGACGTTCGGCGTCACTGCTTCATCCTTTGACTTGCATCCGGCAAGCGCGATCAGCGATGCGGCTAATACTGCTGCAATGCAATTCCAATATCGATTCATGGCTCAGAGCTTTCCCGTCAGAATTTGTAGATTCGCAATCGCGGACTGATAACGAAGAATGCCATCTTCGCGCGCGTCCGAAGCGGCAATATAGGATGACTGCGCGTCGACAACTTCCAGCACAGTTGCCTCACCGGCCACATAGCGCATGCGCGTCAGCTGCAAACTCTCCCGTGCCGTATCCCTGCTCTGATCCAGCGATGCAAGCTGATCCTTCGCCGTCTTAGCCTCCAACCAGGCTTCGTCCGTGTCGGCGACCAGCCTGCGCTGCGCCGCCGTCAGCGCCACCTGCGCCGCGTTGCGTATGCTCGCCTTTTCACGCACGGTTCGATGCGTCGTGAGCCAGTCCCACACCGGAACATCCAGCGTCGCTGTCGCCGCGTAACCCAGGTTTCGCGCGCCTTCCGGGCCATTTACAGCGAACTGAGGCGCATCAATGCCATAAAAATAATTCAATGTCAGCGCTGGCAGATACGCCGCCCGCGCACCCTGCAAATCCATCTGCGCAGCCTGCAGTGAAGCCGCCGCTGCCGCTACCGAAGGGTTTCGCTGATTCGCATCTGCATAAAACTTCTTCTGCTCTTCCATCGGTAGCGCCACCTCGTCGGCAAGCGTGAACTCCGTATGCGGATCGGCATAGAGCAGTACGCCAAGATCCAGTTTTGCTTTTTCAGATGCCAGTTCAGCGTCGCTCTGGTCACGCTGCCGCTGTTGCAACTCCAGTTCCGCCTTGATGACATCCGCATGCGCAGCTTCGCGTGCCTCTTCCCGTTGCTCGGTGACCTTCAGGAAGTCCGCCGCTTCCGCTACAGCCTGCTCGGCGATTTCAGATTTGTTCTTTGCCGCTTCAACGTTGTAATAGAGCGCAATTACTGCAGCCACAAGTCCGCGCCGCGCGACTTCCAGTTCGGCATTCGCTGCTTCCGATGCAGCCTTTGTCTGGGCGACTGACGCAGCCTGTTGCAGGCTCAGCGTCTCGGTCGCAATAGCCTGACTCACGTACTCATGCACGGCATTGTTAGCGATGAAACGTGGCGTCTGGTTCTCGGCAAAGAGCAGTGTGCCCGGCAGGATTGACTGAGGCTGTGTGTAGATGTACTGGTTGTGGTAAATCGCACCAGGTAGAAGCGCCGCAATCGCGTTTTTATGCTCCAGATTCGCCACTTTGCTGTTTGCCACAGCAGTTGCAAAATTAGGTTCATTCTCGCGCGCGAGTCTGATCGCCTGCTTTAGCGTGATCGCGTTGTGTGCCATTCCGACGGAGCTTTGTCGAGCAGATGGAGTGCTGATCTGTGTCTGCACGGCTGACGACTGAGCGCGCAACTGCGCCATCATCACACTGCACAACAAGAGCAAGAAGCACCAGTGTGTCCACCCTTTGGTTCGTCGCGTTGAATGGTTGCCGTGTCCGCGCTTTCTGGAATGAAAGCAAAATCTCATGAATCAAAACCCCATCTTGTACATGCTGCCACGTGCATATTAATTGAAACTGAAGACTTTCAGAATTACATGTGCGTCACGAAGCGTGATGTGGGATTTCAATCCGAAAGGTTGTACCCTTGGCGTCCGAATCTTCCACGTGAACCATTCCGCCCTGCTGCTGCACGATGGCTTTCACAATTGCGAGTCCAAGTCCAGAGCCTCCCGTTTGCCGACTTCGCGAGGGATCGCCACGCCAGAAACGCTCAAAGATGCGCTCGCGATCTTCGCGGGGTATCCCTGGCCCCTGATCCGTGATCGAAAGCCAGCATTTCTCATCATCCGACGAAACTTCAACCCGGATCTCGCCGCCACACGGGCTGAACTGAATTGCGTTGGTAAGAATATTGCATACAACAGTTTGTGCTGCTGTTTCTTCGATCCGGGCAAGAACTGTTTCACCTTCAAAAACGATGCGTACGCCATGTATCTCTGCGACTGGAAGCAGTCGAGATGCCACTTCCTGCGCAACCTGCAAAAGATTGCTGACGGAGGTGGTGTGCTTGGCTTGATCTTCTGAGTCATTTTCGGCGCGCGCCAGCGTCAGCATCTGTTGGACCAACGCCTCCAACCGCACAATGTCATGCTGACAGCGATCAATGCCTGCGCGGTACTCGTCTTCAGTCCGCTGCCGAATCGTTACCAATTGCAGAGAAGACTTGACCACCGCAACTGCTGTCTTCAACTCATGTGCTGCGTCGCCCACAAATTGCTGCTGCTTGCGAAACGCATCCTCCATTCCAGCCAGAGATGTTTCAAGTGCAGCGACCAGCGAGCGTAGCTCAGTTGTTCGACGCGCTTCCTCTGGTGCATCCAACTTCCACATTCCAGCCGCAATCCGCGAGGCTGCCTGTGCGAGTCCTTCGAGGGGTGCAAGTGATTTGCGCAATGCCCAGACCATCCACGCCGCCGTCAGCGCCATCACCATCAGGCTTGCGAGTGAATAGAACCAAACGGCCTGCTTGATAGCTCGCCATGCGGGATACACGGGCGACGCGTAGATGACCGTCATATGACGAATTAATCCGCCACTTGGCTCAGCCGCATCAATCCATCGGCTGCCATGCACGACGATAGCGCGATAGTGACGATGCTCCATCTGAATCGGAATCACGCTGCCGCTCGGCATATTTGGCGGAATCGTGAGTTCCTTTGCGTGAGGCGTTGCTCCCAGCATCCGACCATTCTCGTCGAACACCTGATACTCATCTTCTCGTGGCGCATGCACGTCGGCGAAATCCAGCATCACATTGTCGCCAACATCTTCCGCGTCCTGCACAGCGCCCATCAGTGAATCGGCCTGGCCGCGAAGCATCACGTCAAAGGCGTGCAACACCGAATGTCGCTCATGCACGTACACAATGCTAGTAACTGACGCTGCCGAGAATAGTTCCAGAAGCAGCACAGTTACGATCAACTGTCTTTGTATCGAGCGCATTTTCATTGCAGCGCCTGTGCCGGAAGCAATCTGTACCCGCGCCCGCGAAGCGTCTCCAGCACAATTGATTCCTGAGAATCGCCCAGCTTTCTGCGCAGATTCGAGATATGCACTTCAATCACGTTCGAGTGATGCTCCCAGTTGAAATCATAAAGATGCTCCAGCAGCTTCTGCTTGGAGATCACCACGCGCGGCCTGTGCATGAAGTATTCGAGAATGCGAAACTCCGTCGGCGAAAGCTGAATCTTCTCGTGCGCGCGCGTCACAGTCTGCTCCAGGGTATTCACTTCAATCTCACCCATGCGCAGGACAGGATGGCTTACGCCCTTGCCACGTCGCACCAGTGCCTTGGATCGCGCCATCAGTTCGCCCAGATCAAACGGCTTTGCAAGATAATCATCCGCGCCGTCGTTGAGCAATCGAATCACCGAACCTGCCTCCGCAATCGCCGTCAAAATCAGCACCGGCGTATCGTCGCCCCTACCGCGAATTGCGCGCAGCACATTCACGCCGCTCATACCGGGCAACATCAGATCGAGCACGATCAGGTCATACGTTCCACGCTCGGCGAACGCAAGCCCATCCATGCCGTTCAGCGCCACGTCAACGGCAAATCCAGCAGCTTCGCGAAATGCTGCGGCCAGATTCTCCGCCAGCCGCGCTTCGTCTTCAACCAGCAGTATGCGCATACCAGATTATCCACTGCGCAAGCTGAAGATTGGCTGAAGGACAGCCCCGAGCGCGGCCTCACGGATGTTACTTCTGCATCAAGGATCAATTCGTCCGCAAGCGTTCGGGCGATACAACTCCTGAACGTAAATACCCTACCTGTATGGATATACACGCGCTCATGCTATGTCCGACGAAAAGTTGCCGATTGCCATAGTCGATTCCATAGTTACCCCGTGCGTCGTCGCAGCTTGATTTTGTTTACGCTGGTTCACGAACGCCCACTCGAGTTCAGACTCCGTGCCTGATCCGAAAATGGAGAGATTCTAATGAAAATTCGTTTTTGGCTAGCCTTTGCCGCCGCAACCGCCTGCGCAGTTTTTCTCCCCATGTCTGCCGCTCTGGCTCAGGGAGCAGGCTATCACGTCGTTGCCAGATGGAAGATCGGAGGAGACGGTGGCTGGGATTACATGGCTGTCGATCCCGTTACCCGCGAACTTTACGTTACGCGCGGAGCGCGTGTCTTGGCCATCAACACCACAAGCGGGAAAGTCATCGCCGACATCAAGGGCTTCAAGGGTACGCACGGCGTCGTCTTCGATGCGACTGGAAACTTCGGATACATCTCTGACGGCGGCTCCAATCAGGTCGCCGTCTTTGATCGCAAAACGCATGTCGTCACCGCGCGCATCCCAGCCGGAACCAACCCCGACGGCCTTCTATACGAGCCGTTCACGAGGACCGCCTGGGCCTTCAACGGACGCAGCCACGACGCAACCGTCATCGACACGCGCACCAACAAAGTGCTTTCCACCATTCCGCTCGCCGGCAAGCCGGAGTTTCCTACCTCCGATGGCAAAGGCTCCGTCTTCGTCAACATTGAGGACAAGAGCCTGCTGGAACACATTGACGCGAAGACCAGGAAGCCGCTCGCGCAGTGGCCGCTCGCGCCCTGCGAATCGCCAAGCGGTCAGGCTGTCGATGCTCAGCACGAAAAACTTTTCTCCGTCTGCGATGGCAAAGTCATGGCGGTCACCGACGGCGTCTCCGGCAAGGTTGTCGCGACGGTTCCCATCGGCGATGGCCCCGATGCCGCAGCTTTTGATCCTGTGCGCAAGCTCGTCTTCAGTTCCAACGGTGAAGGCACTCTAACGGTTGTTCATCAGGACACGCCGACGAAATACACCGTCCTTGCCACTGTTCCCACTCAGCGCAGTGCGCGCACGCTTGCGCTCGATGAGAAGACCGGGAATATATATCTCTCAGCCGCGCAGTTTGGTCTGCGCCCCGCTCCAACGGCAGCGAATCCTCATCCCCGTCCGACAATCGTTCCCGGCAGCTTCGTCGTGCTGGCCTTAGCCAGATAAAATCCCACGTCGGCGAAAATCACAGACGCGGCTCGCATGGCCGCGCCTGTCTTGTCTTACCCTGAGTGCATGCGTATCGCCTACTGCATCAGCACGCTGGAGATCGGCGGAGCGGAAAAGCAAGCGCTCCTGCTTGCCAATCAGATGCGTCGTCGCGGCCACATCGTGCTGCTGTTTGTGCTGTTCGCTGCAGAAGGCATCGAACTCGAAACTCAGCTTCCCGTTGTACGTCTCAATCAGCCGCGCACGGTGCGCGGCCTCCTTCGCGCCGCTCGACTGGCGCGGGCATTTCTCAGCGCCTTTCAGCCGGACCTGCTTCATAGCCACACTTTCCCCGCAAATATGTTTGCGCGCATGCTCGCCATGCGCGGTCACGTTCCATTCGTCGTTCACACCTTCCACAACGTCACCGAAGGCGGACCGCTGCGCACGCTCGCCTATCGACTCACCCGCCGTTCCATGGACGCCTCCACTGCCGTCAGCGAAGCCGTTCGCATGCGGATGCTGCGTCGCCACATCGTCACGCCAACAACTATCCAGACCATCCCCAACGCAATCGACCTCGACGCGCTCCGCGTTGAGCCGACGCAGCGTCCGACGCTTCGCGCCGAGCTTGCGCGTGGTGCCTCATTCGTCTGGATCGCCGTTGGACGTATCTCTCGCGCGAAGGATTATCCCAATCTGCTTCGCGCCTTCGCGCTTGTCCACGAGCAGCAACCATCCGCTGCGCTCTGGATTGTCGGAGACGTTGCAGCGGATCGGCATCAACGCTCCAATCGCGAACTGCTCGGGCGAATTCAGTCCGCTCCCGGCGTGCGTTGCCTTGGCTCGCGCTCGGACGTGCCCGCTCTGCTCTTCGCCGCCGATGGTTTTGTGCTTGCTTCCGCGTGGGAGGGCGCGCCGCTCGCACTCGCTGAGGCCATGGCGATGCAACTTCCAGTCGTAGCCACCGATGTCGGCGGTGTGCGCGAAATCCTTGCTGACTGCGGTGAACTCGTTCCACAGTGTGACAGCCCGTCGCTCGCCTCCGCCATGCTGCGCGTCATGCGGCTGACCAGCGCTTCGCTAGAACGTGACCG
>JAJZDO010000190.1 GCA_021805955.1 Acidobacteriota bacterium | reverse complement strand
GAGCATTTCTATGGTGATTGCGCGTCGAGGGCTGCCGGCAGGTTCGCCTGCGGCAAACTCCGGCAGTACGCTGCAGACAGGCGTGTCGAGCCGGAGAGTTTTCGCCTCAAACAGGAGCATCGCCATGGCTGTGGTGGCGATGACTTTACTGAGGCTGGCAAGGTCAAAGACAGTGTCTGGCTGCACAGATGGGGCGTCGGCCTGGTAGGTGAAGCGGCCCACCGCGCCGAGCGAGAGGACGTTGTCGCCAAGAAATACGCCGTATGATGCGCCGGGAAATGCGGCTTCGCGGACTGCGTCGCGGAGAACTGTCTCGGACTGCTGCAGAGGAATCATGCGTGGAAGTAAAATGATAGGCGAGGAAATCCCCGTTGTCCCCAGAACAAAATTATGAAGAGCGTGCAGACGGCGCTCCGCTGCCTGCGCCACCCGCGGCTCAACCTTCGCTGCTGTCTTCCTGGCTGCGTGATCTGCTCTTTGCAATTGGCATTTCGTTTCTGATCATCACCTTTCTGTATCAGCCGGTGCGGGTGGAGGGCACCAGCATGATGCCGGAACTGCAAGACCAGGAACGGCTGTTCATCAACAAGTTCGAGTATCACTTTGAACCGATTCATCGCGGGGATGTAGTGGTGTTCCACTATCCGCGCAACCCCGTAAAAAGCTATATCAAGCGCGTCATTGCCATCCCTGGGGATGATGTGCGGATCGACGATGGCCGTGTCTACGTCAACAATCACCTGCTGCCGGAGCCGTATGTACCGGCCCGGTTCCGGGATGACCGTTCTTACCCGGATACGGTTCTGAGCGCGAATCAGTATTTTGTGCTGGGCGACCATCGGCTGATCTCGAGCGACAGCCGCGATTTTGGCCCGGTGGCGCGCAACCTGATCTACGGGAAGGCCTCGTTTGTGTACTGGCCGGCGGGTGATGTGGGTGTGGTGCACTAATTGCGCGGCATGGCAGCGCGGGGATGCGGCACGGGTGCGTTAACTCTGGTAAGATCGTAAAAATCCATCCTGCGGAGAAACGATGCAGGCCATCCTAGCGCTCGAAGACGGGCGTATCTTCCAGGGCCGCGGCTACGGAGCCAAAGCCGAATGCTACGGCGAAGTCGTTTTTAATACCTCTCTTTCCGGCTATCAGGAAATTTTTACTGACCCATCCTACGCCGGCCAGATCGTCGTTCTCACCAATCCACAGATCGGCAACTACGGCACCAACTTCGCGGACGATGAGGCCAACCGGCCTTACATCGAAGGCCTGGTGACGCGCGAGTTTTCTCCCATCAGCTCCAACTGGCGGTCACAGCGCGTGGCCGACGAGTATCTCGAGCGCTTCAATATTCCGGTGATTTCGGAGATCGATACGCGGGCACTGGTGCGGCATCTGCGCACTCACGGCGTGATGCGCGGCGTCATCTCCTCGCTGGAGTCCAGCCCGGAGGCGCTCATCGCCAAGGCGCGAGCCATTCGTAAGATTGATGGAACCGATCTGGCGAGCGTGGTGACGACGAATGCCCGCTATGAGTGGGATACAAGCGATCCGCAGAACGCGAACGAAGATCCGCTGGCGATCAGTCCGCAACCCGCATTACCGGCGCCGGACTTACACGTGGTGGCGTATGACTACGGCATCAAGCGCAACATTCTGCGCATGCTGGCGCAGCAGGGCTGCCGCGTAACGGTGGTCCCGGCACAGACCTCCGCGGAAGATGTGATGGCGCTGCATCCGGACGGTGTCTTTCTGTCGAATGGACCGGGCGATCCGGAGCCGGTGCACTACGCGCAGGAGAACATCCGCCGTCTGATGGGCAAGACGCCGATCTTTGGCATCTGCCTGGGACACCAGTTGATTGGACTGGCGCTGGGCGGCAAGACCTACAAGCTGAAGTTTGGGCATCACGGCGGCAACCATCCCGTGAAGCACAACGGTACGGGCAAGGTCGAGATCACGGCGCACAACCATAATTTTGCGGTCGATCCTGACTCCCTGAAGCAGAGTGAGGTGGAGTTGACGCATATAGACCTGAACGACAATACGCTTGAAGGTCTGCGCCATCGCAGCCTGCCGCTGTTCAGCGTGCAGTACCATCCGGAGGCCAGCCCCGGGCCACACGATTCGCATTATCTGTTTCAGGATTTCCGGAAGTTGATGCAGGAGTGGAAACGATAATGGGCTTCGCGGTTTTGCTGATGGCCGCGAAAACAAAGACTCCAGGTGAGATTTTCGCTTGAAGTCGCGCCTGTTAAACTTGTTTAACAGGGAGCGTAATCATGCTTGGAGTGCGATTAGAGCCGGAGATTGAGAAGCGGCTGGATCGGCTGGCAAAGAAGACTGGCCGGACCAAAAGCTTCTATGCGAAGGAAGCGATCTATCGGTTTTTGGAAGATCGGGAAGACTACTTGCTGGGAATTGCTGCGTTGGAGAAGCATAAGTCCACAGTGAGCCTGGAAGAGATGGAGCGCAGGCACGGTGTGGAAGGTTGAGTTCACCGACATCGCCGTAAGGAAGATAGAGCAGCTTGATCCACAGGTCAAAAAACGCATCATTGGATTCTTTCGCGAGCGCGTTGTGCATGCCAGCGATCCCGCTTCGATTGCAGAGCCGTTGCGAGGGGAGTTTCGCGGACTCTGGCGTTTTCGAATCGGAGATTACCGAGCGATCTGCGATATCCAAAGAAAACAGGTACTGGTTCTGGTTTTAGAAGTAGGACACCGCAAAGAGATCTACCGCTAGAAACGGATGGTAAATGCCGCGTAGAAACGATATCTCGAAGATTCTAGTCATCGGCTCCGGGCCGATCGTTATTGGGCAGTCGGCGGAGTTCGACTACTCCGGCACGCAGGCGTGCAAGGCGCTGAAGGCCGATGGATATGAGGTGGTGCTGGTGAACTCCAATCCCGCGACCATCATGACGGATCCAGAGCTAGCCGACCGCACCTATATTGAGCCGCTGACCCGCGAATATCTGACAGAGATTCTCCGCATTGAGAAAG
>JAJZDO010000502.1 GCA_021805955.1 Acidobacteriota bacterium | reverse complement strand
GGGTTCGCGTTCCTGCGCCGCTAATGATTGGCAGAGTGCGCATTGCGCCGGCGACGGTGTTGGCGCCGATGGCGGGTGTGACGGACACGGTGTTTCGCCGATTCATTCGCAATGCAAGTTTGTTCAGTCACACGGAAGCTACGCAAAACGCGTCGGCGGATTTTTCCGATGGAATTGAAGCCAGCGTGACCAATCAGCAGTCCGGCTGCGGGCTGATCATGACGGAGTTCACGTCGGCGGACGGGCTGTCGCGCATGCGCGAGTCGAAGCGCAAACGGTACTTGACGTACTACGAAGACGAGCATCCGATTGCCGCGCAGCTGTTCGGTTCCGATCCGGAAACATTGTCGGAGGCGGCGCGCATCGTGGAAGACGCGGGCTTCGACATTGTGGATTTGAACCTGGGATGTCCGGCGAAGCGCGTTGTCAGTTGCAATGGCGGCAGCGGACTGCTGCGCGACCTGCCGCTGATTGCGCGTATTTTTGAGCGGGTGCGAACGGCGGTGACGATTCCCTTCACGGTGAAGTTTCGCATGGGATGGAACGACGACAGCATTGTGTGCGTGGAACTGGCGAAGCTGGCGGAGTCGAGTGGATTGAATGCCGTGGCGCTGCATGCCCGTACAAGAGAACAAGGCTACTCCGGTCAGGCGCGATGGGAGTGGATTGGGGCCATCAAGCAGGCGGTGGCGATTCCGGTGATTGGCAACGGCGATATTCGCACGCCGGAGGATGCGTGCGCGCTGGTGGCAGAGACGCATTGTGATGCGGTGATGATTGGCCGCGCCGCTCCGGCAAACCCGTGGATCTTTCGCCAGATCGCGGAATATACGGCCAGCGGGACGTACACGCAGCCGACCGAGTTCGATCGCTACAATCTGATTCGTACTTATTTTTCGATGCTGCTGGACCAGGAATTTCCGGACGCGACCGGCAAGATGAAGCAATTTGCTTCGTGGTTTACCCACGGAGTTCCGGGCGGCGCGGGTTTGCGCAAGGCGATATATGAAGCGAAGACTGGGCCGGCGATTATTGAGGCGGTGGAACGATTCTTTGCTACGCGGCTGAAGAAGCTGGAACTTGCTATCGAAGCATCCGACGCACTCACGGATTCCTTAGTTTGTTAGTTCATAGCCCTACAAACGAATTCATCGTTTTCACGCCGACATTTCCAGTCCGAAATAGTGTTTCTGTCAACACCTGTATCCCTTCGGAACTTGTTGATTTGTTTGGTGGCGGCGAGTGGAATCGAACCACTGACCTACGGGTTATGAGTCCGTCGCTCTAACCATCTGAGCTACGCCGCCATTTTTGTAATCAATAACTTACAGCATGTTAAAAAAGTATCCAGGACATCGGGGGACATTTTAGCGTATATATATTGGTCTCACTGGCGCAAATCCTAGCTGCATCGGATGGAAGCGACAATATACAAGTGAAATCAACACGGTACAAACAGGGTAGCATCGAGCGGAGAGGCAACGCAAAAGGCTCTGTTTGGAGGTTACGGTACAAGGATAATGCTGGCATTGCGAAGGTTCTAACCTTCGACACAAAACTGTATCCAACACAGGCCGATGTATTGAAAGCGACGAAGATGTTACGCCATGAAATCAATAAGGGCACGGCATACAGCTACGTGAAAAGACTCACGGCCCGGTGGCTGTAGCCATGTACCTGGATTCGATCAAGTCTGAGATCAAACCTCGTACGGTTGACACATACTTAGATCATGGCAGACACATCTCAAATGCCTATCGAGATGTGCCCATTGATTCTCTGAATGGACTCCAGATTCGGGGATGGCTCAATTCACTTCCCTTGTCCGGCTCGCAGAAAGCGAAGGTCCGTCATCTGTTCCGCAGCGTGGTCCGCTACGCAATGCTATCCGAGAAGACGAGTCTGCAACTGAATCCGCTTGACCTGATAAAGCTGAGGGGAACGACCAAGCGACAAAAGAAGATCGTCGTATTAACTCCCGTCGAATTCATTCGGCTGGTGCGGGCCACGAAGCAACCCTATGACCGAGTCGTTCTGCTGTGCGGATTCCTTGGGCTGCGGATTGGAGAATGTCTTGCTCTCAAGTGGTCTGATTTTGATGTGGCTGCCGGGAAGGTTGCGATACAGAGATCAATCTCCGCCGGGCATCTCACCGATGCGAAAACGGAAGCATCGAACACCGAATTGCCGGTCCCGGACTCTATCATGGAACTGGTACAGCAATGGAAGTCTGAAGCGATCAGCGACGAATCGGAGACAGTCAGGGAGTGGCTGTTCCCTTCCTCGAGGTCAGAGAGTGGGATCCTTGGTTACTCTGGAATCATCGTGCAAAAGGTACTGCATCCTGCTTGCGATGCGGCGGGGATACCGCGTATCGGCTTCCACGCTCTCCGGCACTTATACAAATCATGGCTAGATGTGGTGGCTCAATAGGTTGTTGCCTTCGAGGCCGGGGTGGCTGCGGCAGGTTCCAGCTCCGCGGCAGAGGATTGTTTGCGCGAGTCTGGCATCGACATCGCGAGCGTTGAAATTAGTCAGTCGCAAATTTCATGCAAGCCTGCATGACATCCCATCCCGACGCGCCTAGAATCATCTGTTCGACTTTATCTGAGGAAGGCACCAGTCATCATGGCCACGATTCGCCAGCAGGACTTGATCCAGAGCGTCGCCGACGCGTTGCAGCACATCTCCTATTACCACCCGATCGATTACATTACCAACCTGGCGCGCGCGTACGAGCTGGAGCAGTCGCCCGCAGCCAAGGACGCGATGGCGCAGATCCTGATCAACTCCCGCATGTGCGCGGAGGGCCATCGGCCGATTTGCCAGGACACCGGGATCGTGACCGCGTTTGTGAAGGTGGGCATGGAGGCGCGGTGGGACCGGACTGACATGACGGTGGAGGAGATGGTGAATGAGGGCGTGCGGCGCGCGTATCTGGACCCGGATAACGTGCTGCGGGCCTCGGTGCTGGCCGATCCGGCGGGGGCGCGCAAAAACAC
>JAJZDO010000847.1 GCA_021805955.1 Acidobacteriota bacterium | reverse complement strand
CTTTTCCTCGTCATCTACTGGCCCGTGATCCTGGATGAAGAAGAATATTTGCGCGGTCAATTTCCTGCCTACAAAGCCTATGCAAATAGGGTGCCACGACTGATTCCGCGGCTTGGCCGCCTGCAGACTGGCAAGGATGGAAGATTTTCTTTCGAACTCTACCGACAGCATCGCGAGTACAATTCGATTTTGGGCGCCTTTTGCATGTATCTTGTTTTGGTAGCCCGCATATTATTTTTTGGGCGTTGATTGCCAAAGTTGGTAAGTCTATTTTTTCTGTCCTCGGCGAAGACAAATGCAACCAAGAAAAGGAATATGCGAATTTTTTTAGCTGCCTTTGCCGTCGGATCACTCTTGCTGGCTACCTTGTCTCCTCGTGTGCGAGCGCAAACGCAAACACCCAGTTTTGCACCGCCAATCCCGCAGTTCCAGATTCCCGTCAATGAATCTCTAACGTATGCCGTCGATTGGCGCGTGTTTCCGGCTGGAACGGCTACGTTTCACTTGCAGGCGCAAGGAAACAATGTCCACGTGGTCGCAACGGCGGCTACTATCGGCACTGTGAATCTTCTATTCCCGGTAATCGACCGATACGATAGCGTCTTTGATCGCCGGACGGGATGCTCGTTCGAATATCGCAAGCAGATCCAGGAAGGGCGACGACGGATTACAGGCCTGATGCAACTGGACTACGGACGCCATGTGCAAAAGATCAGCGAAAAGAATCTGGTCTCTGGAACTTACAAGGAGCAAACTTCGCCGATTCCCGGCTGCGTGACTGATGTTCTCTCGGCAATCTTCTATGTCGGGTCGCAAACGCTGCAGGTCGGTCACGATCTCCACTTTCCTCTGGCTGACGGCGGCCACGTCGTCCCTGTCACTGTAAAGGTGGAAGCGAAGGAATCTGTGGTGACGCCGGCCGGAACTTTTTCTACGATCCGGGTGCAGCCCACGGCAGCGGCTGGCGTCGTCAAGAATCGCGGAAATATCTGGATCTGGTATACCGATGACGCTCGCCATCTTCCGGTACAAGTCCGCGCCCATTTATTTTGGGGGACGATTACGATGCATTTGACTCGCGTCGATCATCCGTGATGTCGCCACGATCATAACTGTCGAAACGCCCCTCGCATATTGCTGCTGGTCTCTATTGCAACGGCTGAATGCTTGTCCCGTTCAGCAGAAAACTGCTGAGTCCCAGGGTGTCCGTACGATAGACACGGACATGCGCGGCCCCTAGCTCCTCGAGTACCGATACTCGAGGGTGTCCGAATGGATTGTGGCGACCGACGGAAATGACGGCAAATTCAGGGTGCACCGCAGCCAGGAAGGCCGGAATGGTTGAGGTATTGCTGCCGTGATGGCCAACCTTCAAGAGGCCCGCGGCCAGTGGCTCGGTAGCAACCATTTGTTCTTCCACGGGCGCTTCGGCATCTCCTTCCAGCAGCGCCGCAGTTTTCTGGTAGCGAACGCGCATCACCAGTGAATCGTCATTCGTTGCACGCGTGCCGGGTTGATAGGTCGCAGCCGGGGCAAGAATGCGAACGTGGATGCCGCCGAATAAAAAACGGCCGCCGGCTCTCATCCGCCGGATCGGAATTTTCTGCTGGCCGGCAAGCGCCAAGAGTGCTCGATATTCAGGAATCATCGGATTGTTGCCGACCCACAATATCTTTGGATGAAAATTCTTGAGGATTGCGGGCATGCCTCCCATATGATCGCTGTGCGCATGGGTCAACGCCACGGCATCCAGGCTGCGAATGTGCCGCCACCAGAGATACTGCGAAACAACATCCTCGCCAATATCAAATTGTGGGTCGTCCGTGCGAGGGCCGCCAATCGGACCACCCGCATCCACCAGTAAGGTATGGCCGTCGGGAGTGACGATCAGCAGTGAATCTCCCTGGCCCACGTCGATCGCCGTCACCTCCAACACTCCGCGATGGCGGGTCATGGGTACCGGCCACAGCACCAACAGCGAGCCAATAAAAATCGCGGCAAGCGCAGCCAGTTTCCAGCGACGGGACAGGCGAACCATCCAGAGCGCTGCAATCCACGCAGCAGCGAAACACAACAGAGACCAGATCGGCGGATCAGGAGTCCGAAGCCCGGAGGCCGCCAGATTGCCAAACAAGTGGATTAGCCAGGAAATGACGTGCAGCAATAATGCCGTGACTGCTCCACTGGGAACCGCGAGCGCGGGATGGATGCAGCCAAGCAAAAATGTCATCAGCGCGAGCGGCAGCAGTAACGCCAACAACGGCAGGCCGAATAGGTTCGCCGGTAAGGCCACCAAAGTAATTCGATGGAAGTAGACCGCCATCGGCAGCACCATTGCCAGTTCCACTACCATCGCGACGATCATGGCTTCGGTGAATCGTAGTCCCCATCGAACGGCTCCAAACGGCAGCCTCCAGCCCCAACGCGGTCCAACAATGTATCGCAGTCGTTCGACATACATCCGCAACGCGACGCGCATCTGTGCCACCTTGGGTGGCAGAAATGGGTCAAGCTGGAGTCGTCTTGGCAATCGAACTCCTCGCAGATAGGGCGCGAGCGTGGATTCAATCAGCGGCATGGCCACACCGGCGATCGCCAATACAGCCAAGAACGTCATCTGAAAGCTGGCATCGAACAGCGCCGAAGGATTGTGCACCAGCACGCCCAACGAGGCGATTCCAATGGCGTTCAGCGCGGCCCGTTCGCGGTACAGCATGCGACTGAACAAATAAACGGCACTCAGCCATAAGGCGCGCTGTACCGGCGGCGCAAAACCTGTAAGAAACGCGTAGGGCAACGCCAGGGAGATGGACAGAAGCGTGGCGGACAACTGGCCCATGCGCAGCTTACGCGCCAGCCAGAAAATCAGGCCGATCACAATCGTGATGTGCAGACCGGAGACGACAAGAAGATGAAAGGAGCCAGTGCGCTCGAATGCACTTCGCATGGAGTGCTGCAGACCCGCTCGGTTGCCAAACAGCATCGCACTCAGCACGCTGCTGTCCT
>JAJZDO010001076.1 GCA_021805955.1 Acidobacteriota bacterium | reverse complement strand
CTTGGAGCGGCTGAAGGACTAGAGAAGCTGAAGCAGCGTGTCATGCCGACCTGGAAGAGAAACCTGCCACCCACCGATTTTTGTCTGCCCGGATGTACGCACAGCGTGACGGTCAACTTCATTGACTGAATCCTCAAGGAACTGTACAGTTCAGAGTATTGAACTGGAGGGTCTATGACGCAGAAGGCCGGCAAGAATGACACGATCGTGGTCTCACTCCTAAGCGCACGAACGAATTTTGGAAAGCTCTTGGAGCGTGTGGACGGCGAGCGCCGATCGCTGCTGATCGAAAAACGCGGCACGCCCAGGGCCGTGCTCTTGAGCATCCGAGATTACGTCAAGCTGGCTGCCCCCGAGCCGGAAGTGCTGAGGATCATCGGCGAAGATGCGGAGCGGAACGGAACCAACACCCTTTCTTTGCGCCAACTTGACCAAGTCATCAAGACCACGCGGACGCAGAAGAAAAGACGTTGATGCTTCCGCTACGCCTTGTCATCGACATCAATGTGGTTGTTTCCGCCGCTCTTAAACCCGAAAGCCTTCAGCGCACGACTGTATTGTTGGCCATCACCAAGCCGGCTCGACTCTATCTATCGCGGCCGATCTTGGAGGAATATGCAGACGTTCTTTCCCGTCCTGAGCTGCGAATTCGCAAAGGCATCCGTCTCCAACTGCTGCAACTCATTAAAGACCGCAGCCATATCGTCGCCCCGACTCGACGGCTGGAAGTATGCAGCGACCCCGATGACAATATGTTTCTCGAATGCGCCGATACCGCTTGCGCGGACTATCTCATAACCGGCAATCAGAAACATTTTCCGCCGTTTTGGAAGAAGACCAAAATCATCACGTCGCGAGAGTTCGTCGGTCTCGCTGCGCCCCACCTGATAAAGTAGCGCCGAGGCTGGAAAATCTATGAGTCACGCGTTTGGCGGTCGATGTCCGATCCACGAGAAGGTCACGAAGCACCTGATTCGCGGCGTGTACTGAAAGACGCCAAACCCATACAATTCAAAAAGACATGACCGCTCCCGCATCGTCCCAGAACCCGCGCGCCGCCCTGCTCCATCTCATCGCCACGCTCTCGTTCCGTCTCGGCGACTTCACCCTCTCCTCCGGAGCGCACAGCGATTACTACATCGACTGCCGCACCACCACGCTGCACGCGGAAGGTGGCCGCCTTGCCGGGCTGGTGCTTTACGACCTCATTCGCCTGTACAACATTCAGCCGCAGGCCGTCGGCGGACTCACCATGGGTGCCGACCCACTGGTTTCGAACATCGCCTCCGCCAGCGCATGGCATCGCATCGACGATCCGGAGTCACCTCTTATCCATGGCTTTCTGGTGCGCAAAACTGAAAAGACCCACGGCACGGGCCGCCGCGTGGAGGGATTCTGCGAAGCGGGCGCACGCATCGTCATCGTCGATGATGTATGCACTACCGGCGCGTCTACCATTCAAGCCATCGAGGCTGCACGCGCTGCGCAGATGAAGGTGGTTGGCGTGCTATGTCTGGTCGACCGCCAGGAACACAATGGCCGCGCCGCGATCCAGGCCGCAGCGCAGGACGCACCCTTTTTCCCGCTGTTCACCGCCGCGGATGTCCGCGCCGCCCACATTGCCGCCAATCGCGGCTAAATCAGATTCAAGATTTTGATGCCCAGGATTGTCCTCCAGAGCGTAGTCGAGGGACCCGCGTTTCCTTGCTGGATGGTCAGAAACCTTGGTTTCTCGACTCGCACCCTACATGTGCTCGAAATGAGATGCGGGTAGCCAGTAGAAAAGCGCGAGGCAAGCGCTCAGTCGGGTTTTGTCGACGCATCTCCAGCAGCGCCGTTCACGCGACCGTTGCGGGCCTGCAGTTCCAGAATTGTTTTTACAAGCGTAATCATGCGTTCCAATTGCTGCCGCGCCACGCGCAACACTTTAGCATTCCGTTCCTGGTCCAACAGAGTGAGCGTATTGGTGAGCGCCTGCAGTGGATTGTTCAGTTCATGGGCAAGCTGATTGGCGACAGCCGCCGCCGACCGATAGCTTTCCATGTTCCGCTTGGATTTCTCAATCTCGCCGATTCGAATGGCAAGTGAGGTGAAGGCCGCCATGCTCTGGGTCAAACGCAGGTCTTCGGCATCGAATTTCTTGTGTTGCGTGTGCGCCAGAATCCAAACCGCACCCACCGTCTTGCCATCCACTTCCCACGGCACCAGGAGCGCCTCCATAATCATCGCGGGCAGGCCGTACAACCCGCGGTAAAACCTGCTGGGGCGGTGGAACAGTTGCGCCGCACCGCGGTTGACGACCAATGCACAAGGGTTCTTGTCCCACTCGATCGCGTGCCCACGCAAATAATCGATGTGCTTCGACGTTGTCGTCCAGCGATAGACGTGTGAACCGTTCGTGAGGGATTCCTTGATGGTGATACCTACGGCGTCCGCATGACACAGTTCCTTGCAGGTCGCCACCATCTCCTGCAGAAGAGTTTCCGGCTTATGCGCAAAACACTGCATAAGTTTCTGCAGGGCAAGGTTTTCATCTTGCACCCTGGCACGCCGGGCGCGGCGGCTCAACATATCGGTGATCAGAATATCGTCCAGGTCGCAAGGCCGCATCATCGTCAAATGAGACAATTCGAGCTACTGATTTCAACGTATGTTTGGGGATCACTCAAGCCTATCAACCGGAGGGGCGGTTGAAACAATGTCGGCTGTGGTCGAATTCTAGCATTCAACCAAGGCGCGGCATAGTAACGAACCCCAGTAACCATATGCAAATTCTTCACTGTCCCGCCTAATCGATGACCTGTCCGTATCCTTCGAACGTCTGCTAAGTACGCTTGCAATTTGGAGGCCACACTGGGTCTCTTCTGACCCTGACGGATTGCGTCTATGTCGGATGTTCCGGCCCTCATGCGACCTGGCACATGAATTGCCATAAGTGGGGTAGCTGCCTAAGTACAGTAAGCTCTATAGGGAGTGGTTACCGATCCGCCATTTCGGCGAGCAGGC